>JALHPA010000007.1 GCA_022842745.1 Pirellulales bacterium | reverse complement strand
TTGTTGGAGGAGATGCCTGCGATTCAGGTCGTCACGCTGTATCGATATCTGCAATACAAGGCGATCCAAGACGACGTGGACAAATGGCTTTTCCTGGAAGCGAACGAGAATCGGAAGGCGCGGCTGGAGGAGGCGGAGCGGCAATTAGCGGAATATCGGCAGCGCGGCGATGGGATGCCGTTTACGGCGGCGATTTGGTGGCCGCAGCAGGAGCAAAGCACAAGAATTCGCGAACATACGAATTTCGCGGCACTGCGAACGGTGGAGGCGATGCGGATGTATGCGGCGGCGAAGGGACGGTGGCCGGACCGGCTGGACGAGATCGCGGCGGTTCCGGTCCCGGTGAATCCGGCCACGGGGGAGGCGTTTGGCTATCGGTTGGAGGGGGGGGTGGCGATTTTACGGGTCAGGACTTCGGTGAGCGTGGACGTTAACAAGGAGTACCGGCTGACACTGCGTTCGGCGACGGCGGGCGGTCCGCAAAAATCGGAGTAGGGCGATGTTCGGCGGGAGAATCTTTTTTTGGACGGCTAGTATGCGACATCGAAAAGCACAATTCGGGGGGGCCGCGAGGCGAATGCTTGTGGCAGTGTATGCCTGCGTTTGGCTGGGTTGGGCATTTCCCGGAAGCGCGGCGGCACAGACGGGGGGGGCGGCGGCAGAAACGCCGGGAGCGGCGGCTCGACAAGAACGGCCGGCCACGCCGGCGGCTGAATCGCGGGGTAAGAGCGTTGCCCCATTTATCGACGACTTGACGATTGGACTAGTCCGGTTCGATCTGAGCCAGATCGACTTTGCGAAAGTTTGCAAGGGGGCGGATGCGTGGTTTTTGGAGGAGGCACAACAATCGGAGGCGATAGCGCGACTGTGGCGAACGGAGCGACGCGATCTGTTCGAGCGTTTCTCGGCGCTGCGTACACTGGGGGTCAAGGACGTATTCGTGTTGATGACGGTGCGCAATTTGGAGAGCGAAACGTCGCAGGACCGGCTCGTTTTTCCGCCTTTCCGCTGGGGATTTTTGGTCGTTCCGGTTTGTGAAGGCGTAGAGCTGGAAGCTGTGCGCAAGGAACTGGAAGGGGGGCCTGTTGCCGAGGGAGACTCGCCGGGAGCGAGGGGGGGGCGGCCGCTGGCCCAGCAATGGCGGGAGGCGACGGCGATCTTTGACGACGCCGGGCGGGGCCGGGCGGTGGTTGCCGGGTCGGCTGAAATGCTGAAGCACGTGGCGGCGCTCAAGGCCAGGGCACGCGCTGGGTTGACGGCGGCGTTGGCCGCCCACGACGAGTCGCCTTGGCAGGTCGTGGCGCTTCCGCCTCCGGTTTTTGCGCAGGCGGCGGTGGAGTTGATTGGAGATCAGCACTTCGATAAGGAGACGTCGATCGGGCGAACGGTCGCGGAGGGAGTCCGATGGGCGTCGTTGGGGATGGTTCGCAGCGAGGACGCCGCGGGTGAAGGGGTCGAGTTGATCGTGCAGTCCGCCGACGCGGGCGCGGCCGAGCGGTTGCAGCGGTTGATTTCGTACGGGATTGGCCTATTGCGTGAGCATCCGATTCGGCATGTTCCCAATGTGGCCAAGTTGGCGGAGATGTTTTCGGCGAAGGCGGATGGAGACCGCGTGGTTGGAAGCGCCAAGCTAGCGTCTGTCGCCGCGGGGTTGTCGACGCCGGGGCGCGAGGCGCTGGTGGAATTGCTGGCGGCGCCGTTGAACCGGCAGTCGAAGGACAAGCTGCGGACGATCGCCCTTGCGCTGCACGGGTATTTTGATGCGAAGAAACAGTTTCCCGCCCCCGCGATTCAGGATGCGAACGGCAGGCCGCTGTTGAGCTGGCGGGTTGCCGTTCTGCCGTATCTCTATGAGGGGGGGGACAAATTGCTGGCGGAGTTTCGATTGGATGAGGCGTGGGACAGCGAGCACAATCAGAAGTTGATTGCGAGAATTCCCAGCGCGTACCGCGCGCCGGGCGGAGACCCTGGCAGCGGCAAGACGCCGTATCTGGCGCCGGTCGGGGAGAAACTGGCGTTTGCTCCGGGCAAGCGGTTTACGATCGGGGATTATTCCGACGGGACGTCAAAAACGATCTTTCTGATCGAGGTGGACGAAGAGCACGAGATCGTTTGGACGAAGCCTGCGGATTGGGAAGTCGATATGCAGGCGCCGTTAAAGGCTGTCGCGCGGCGACCGGGGGAGTATTTCCTCGTGGCGTGTGCGGATGCATCGGTTCGCTATTTGAGCAAACGGGTTTCCAGAGAGGCTTTCGCGGCGGCGTTGACGCGGAATGGCGGAGAGACGCTGTTGTGGGAGATGCTGGAACGGTGAGGGGGTTCGACGATATTCGATTGTTGCCCCTCGCGGGGGCAATTTTGCCACGCCCTCGGAACAGATTTGGCTTGAGGATATACCTAACGCTGGCCGATTGATTGCCTCCTCGCATTCCGTCCGCGGTTTGTGGCGACGAATCAATGGGCGAAACAGGGCTTTTTTTTTGCGGCCCTCCGTAAGGAATGGACCCTCGGCGGCAAATAATCGGTAGGAGTACCTACCGGCACGAATTGAGAACTCTTGGAGTACACCATGACGCGCAATCGCGGATGGATTTTTGCAATCGCACTGGCGATATCGGTCGGTTCCATGACAAACGGCGCCTTTGCGGCGACCGAATTGATCGAGAATGGCGGGTTTGAGACCGGCGATTTTCAATTCTGGACCGTGACGGACTTGCCGGGGGGTGACGGCAGTTGGTTCGTAAGCACGCCAGGCGCTACCACCCCCATATCGAACAGCGCGACTTCGGCGGTCGGATCCTCTGGATCGTTTTACGCGGTGACCGATCAGAACGGCCCTGGATCGCATTCGTTAACCCAATCCTTCACGGTCCCCGTGGGAACGCTTTCGGCGATATTGTCGTTTAGCTATTTCGCGAACGATTCGGACTCTGGACCGATTGTCGATCCGGATGGCTTGACCGACATTACGGATCCCAATCAGCACACCCGAGTCGACTTGTTGACCGGCACTGCTGGGCCGTTCGATACCGGCCCTAGCGAAGTACTGGCAAATTTTTACCTGGGGGTGGACGACCAAATGACGAACCCCAATCCATTCACGCCGTACAGCTTTGACATCACGGCGTTGGTGAGTGGGGGGGGCACATTCCAAATTCGATTCGCTGAAGTCGACAATCAGTTTTTCTTGAACGCCGGAGTCGATAACGTCAGCGTCCTGGTCGATTTCTCCCCGCCGGTGGGCGTCGTGCCCGAACCGGCATCCCTGCTCGTCTGGAGCATGCTGAGCATGGTCGCAATGGCCACGCGATTAAAATCGCGTCGCAGTCGCCAATAAGCGGCGACGAGCGAGCCGGGTACCAAAACGTAAAGATTCCATTTTCAGCCGACGCAAGTCGGCTGTTTTGTTGGCTTGCCCAGCAACGGGCGAGAACGCTTGTATTTTTGCGGAGCGCTTTTCGCGTTCTACCGCAAAGACCTGCGGGGATGAGCTTGCGGGTCGTATCTGGTTGAGGCCACTAGCGGTGGCGCTGAAATGGAGGCGGCGGAAACACCCCAGTCAAATGGATCATGGGCGACCCGTGAGCTCCGGGACGTCCTCATGGATTGGCAAATCGAGACGTATTCCCGGAGCCGGGTCGGTTGAGTTACCAATGTTCGGCGGGGTTAGTCGGCGTGAGACGTCGAGGCGGACATTGGCTGGACGACAATGCTGTGGGATCGGATCGCCAAGATCTTCCACCGGCTGTCGATGGCGTCGTCCTCGTAGAACAATTGATCACCGATCAGGGCGGCAGGGCGGCCGCCGCCCATGACAATGGCTGAGACGGAAATTGTTGGTGATTCGGTTCCCTGGAGTCCTTCGCTCGCGACGGAGACGATCGGCGAAACGCCGGGCGCCGCGGGCGCTTTCTTCTCCAAGTGGTCAGCTCCGTCACCTGGTTGTCGATTCTCGGGATCCCTTGCTGTCGACGAGACCGCAGAACCCGATCGCCCGATTGACTTCGACGTAGCGGTGGAATCCTGCTTGCCGCTAAACGGGTTGTTAGCAAGGATGCGACGCATCTCGACGGCCGGTAAATGGCGCTGCGCCGCCCGACCGGCGCTATCCGCCTTCAGTGCCGTAGAGGGAGTTGGCGAAATCGCTGACTGTGGCCGCTCAGCCGGTTGCGGCGCAGAATTAACGACGACGTCCAGAGGTTCGTCGCTCCTCCGGCTGAGGACGACGAGCAGCGTGAGCCCCAATAGTATGGCGGCGAGTATCTTCGTTCGTTGCCGCGCGGCCGGTGTTGTCGTGTTCACGCCAATCGCCATGATTCGGTCCCTAATGGGGAGGGTTTGACGTTCGCAGCGGTGCTTGAGCAAAGAGCACGATTTGCATGCTAAGCGCGAAAGTCGTTCGCTCAGCGTCGCGGGGAGTGATTTCGAAACTTGAAACACGGTTCATGCGAGAGCAGGCGCGAAGCCTGTCCAGAAATTGACAGATGACTTCGTAGGTGCCCTGCGATTCGATCAACACCCCGCTGCGCTCGTACTCACCGAGCACAACCCGTCCAGCCGGCCGAAAATCCCGCACGACCAGGCCGCACTCATGGGCTTGCTGATTCACCCAATGGAGAAAACTCGCGTCATCGTGCTTTTCGAGAATCCGCCGCCGGCGGGCTTCTTCCGCTCGCCTTGTTTGCTCTGCTTCGGCGGCAACCTGTACCAGCCGCTGGCGAATGGCATGCTCCCCAGTTCGGAGGGAGCTAACTTCCTCCAACTCGCGATTCACTTCCTCTCGAGCGGCGATGATCGGCCCTCCCAGCAGCCACCACCATGCGCCGATCAAGACCAACGCGACGGCCGGGCCGCCCGCCATCCAACCGCGGCGAATCGTCTGCAACGACAGCTCGGAACCCGAGACTTGCATGTTCTATCCTTTCGTCGCTTGCCAGGGACAGGCGACTACTGGTTGCGTTTGACTATTGCTGGCAGCGGATCTGAAATGACCGCCGCGACAGCACCTGTTCGGACTGAGCCTGTGAAGCCTCCAACGCCACAGCTTGAAAAGCCTGGCTGGATTCCAATGCACGAACGAAGGAAGTTACACGTGCGTCGCCGTCGGCGGTTCCCACCAGCAGGATTTGCTTGCGAGGCACAGGCTCTTTTCCCTCGGGGGCTTTAGCCACGGTCAACTCATCGACTCGTAGTGACTCAAGCTGGATATCCGTGCCTAGGCCACGGCAACTGTCTCCCACTACTTGCAGCAGTGCGAGCGGCACGTCGGTTTGCTCAAGGGCGAGGCACAACTCGATGTTCCGCCGTTCCGCTTCCAGAGTGCTCTGCAATCGGCGAATATCGGCCTCGGCGCGGCGGATCGGCGCGGAGGACGCCTTTGCTGCGTCGAGTTCTCGCTGCGCCGTCCGATGCAATTGAACTAGCACGAGGTGCCCTGCCAAGAGCAGTCCGGCCGACAACAGCCAGATCGCGGTCCAAAAACGCCCTAGCCGACGGTGTTCGAATCGGCGTTGACTAGCGACAGGCAAAAGGTTGACGCGGTATTTCATTGATGATCTCCGTATCGCGTCAGAGCAACCGCCTGGGCGTACAACGGTGAATACGGCTCGGCTGCATGCCAGTGCCAGCCAGATGGCAAATCGGCGCGGCGAACGGGCAAATTAATCCTAGATTCCAACCAGCGAGAGAGTCCGCGAACACAGGCTCCGCCGCCGCAGAGTACAATTTCCGCGACGGCGCTGCCGCCATGAAGAAGTTGGAGATACTGAATGGTCCGTCCGAGTTCAAAGTTGAGTTTGCCCAGCCAGCCCGCCAGATGCTTGGTCACAGCGACCTCGAGCGGCTGGCCGACGGCCTCGGCCGAATCGCCCAATCCCCATGAGGCCAGCAATTCTTCGGCGGCGGTGGCGCGAATTCCCATGGCCTCGGAGAGTTCATCGGTCGCCGATCTGGCCGCAAACGGAACTCGATTGCGTACGTACTCGGCGACTCCGCCCCGCGACCAAATGAGCGACGCCTGCCCACCGCCGATATCGACCGCCAGAGTGGATTTGTTCGGATCGGCAGCAGCGCAGGCAGCCGAGGTAAAAGGAGCGTCGATGGCGAGTACTCGCCAGCCATCTTTCGTCAGACTTGACGCGAGCTGGGCAGCGAAATCGCTTGCCGTCCAGGCCAAATGGAGCGTCGTCGGAGCATGCTTCCCGGCCGAGACGGCGCACCAATAGTCGAAGGCCGCGAGCGACGTCTCGTCACCGAGCAACTGCCGCATCGACTCCTCCGCGCAGTGAGCGAGATTGTCACCATCTTCCGGCGTGATGGGCACGGCTTCGTAGTCGACCAACTCGGAAGGCAGACTGCAGACAAGATCACGGCGACCAGCCTCGCCCTGTTCACGCAGCCAAGGACGAAGCGTCCGGGCCAGTTCGGCGGCGTTCGCCCGAGCCGTGGGGGACAGCCGAAGGCAACTGGCTCCGACGATTCGCCAGCATCCGCCGCTCCAGCGCCGCACCACCAGCTTCGCGGAGTGCGTGCCGATGTCGACGCCCGTGACGATGCTTCCAAGTCGCAGGCTGCCTGGCGGCTGACGTTGTTGCAATATTGAACTCATCTGTCTTTCGCACCGGGGCGGCCCATCGCGCGGGCTCGGTCGTTTTTGGCTCCATTCATTGGCGAGGCTCGTTCGTGCTACATGGCCGCCGTCGACAGGTCGAGCAACGGCAGCATGACCGCCAACACGATCACCCCTACGATCATCCCGAGTCCGACGATGATCGCCGGCTCGGCGATCTTCACGGCGTCGCGGAGGTACTGCTCACCTTCCGATTCGTAAAACTCGCCAACCGATTGAAGGACGCTTCCCAACTGGCCGTTGGCTTCGGCGGTCGCAACCATTTCGGCGGCGCCATCGGGAACGCATGTTGAATCGCGCAGGGCCGCCGCCATCCCTTCCCCGTTGATCAGGGACGTCTGCATCTGGTCAATCAGGTCTTCAAAGCAGCTATTGCCGGCCGACGGCCGCGTCATCCGTAGTACTTCGAGCATTGGCACGCCACTTTCGAGCATGATGCCCTGCAAGCGGAAGACGCGCCCGGCGAGAAGTGAGCGAGTGAACTTGCGGACCACTGGCAAGCGAAAACAAAGCAGGTCTATGCGTCGCCGTCCGGCTGCGGTGCGAGCGAAGCGAACCGCGACGAAAGCGCCGAAGGCGCCCATTCCGAGCAGCAGCCACCAATACGATTGGGCGACCTGCGCCGCGTCGAGCAGCAGCCGGGTGATCGCGGGGGTCGGAGCGCGCGACGCTTCGTAAATTCCCGCGAACTGCGGCAGCACGAAGAAGACCATCGCCGCCAGCACCAACATCGTAACGAGCGCCAGCACCAGTGGATAACTGATGACCGATCGAACGGCGCTCTGCAATCGAAGCTGGTCGCGGATGACGACGCCCAGACGGGTGAGTACCTCGGGCAGCCGCCCCGAGGACTCGCCCGCGGCAATTGACGCCACTACCGCGCCGCCAAATCGATCTCGCTGATCGGCCAGGGCCTGCGACAGCAGGCACCCGCATTCCAAGGATGCGTAAACTTCCGCCATCGCTTCGCGAATCGGCGCGCGGGTCGATCGTGCGGAGATGCTGCGAACCGCCTCGGCGAGGTCAACCCCGGAACGAACCATGATCGAGAGTTGGGTCACCAACAACAACACATCGCGTTTCGACAGTGGACGACCGCCAACGCTCGTCCGACGTTGTTTCGTGGCACGATTCGCGCCCACATCCGCCTGACTGGCAGCCGCCGTACTCACCGGGGCAGAACCGGGGGCGGCAGGAGTCGCCTCGCTTAACGAGCCCGCTCGCGGCGCGAGCGCGGCGGAACGACGAGGGAGCGAAGCAGTCGCGCCGGACGGAGCCAGTCCCGGCGGATTCGCAGATTGCGGTGGGTAAGGTGCGACGGGAACGGACGCGGTCATGGCATCGTGTCCTTGGTCTAAGGCTCAATCGAACAGGGCGACTCGCAAAATTTCGTCGAGCGAGGTTACTCCCTCTTCCGCCAGCTGGATCGCATTTTCGACCAGCAGCCGGCAGCCGCCGAGGCGGGCGCAGTCGCGGAGACGATCTACAGAAGCCCTTTCGTTAATCAAGTCGCGCAGCTCGCGCGTGACATGCATCATTTCGTAAATGCCAATCCGGCCCTGATAGCCGGAATCGAAGCAGCGTTCACAGCCGTTGCCGCGGACGAACTGGCGATCACGATCGCCGTTGTATCGCAGCGAATCGAACAACGCCTTTGTGGGATAATACGTTCCCCGACAGTGCGGACAAATCTTGCGCGCGAGGCGCTGGGCGACGACGCCCAGCAGCGAAGCCCCAATCTTGAACGGGGCCACTCCCATGTCGACCAGCCGGGTGACGGCGCTTGCGCTGTCGTTGGTGTGGAGCGTGCTCAGCACGAGATGCCCGGTCAACGCCGCTTGAATCGCCGTTTCGGCGGTCTCGACGTCGCGGATTTCTCCGATCATGATCACATCGGGATCCTGTCGCAAGATCGCCCGCAGGGCCTTGGCAAATGTCAGCTGGGTGGCCGCGTTGGCCTGGACTTGGTTGATCAGATCGAGACGGTATTCAACTGGATCCTCCACGGTTACGATGTTCCGCTCCACGGACTTGAGCAACTCGACAATCGAGTACAGCGTCGTCGTCTTGCCGCTTCCCGTGGGACCCGTGATCAGCAACATGCCGTTCGGCCGTTTAATCAATTGCTGCAATAACTGATGTTGCTCGGGGGGAATTCCCAGCTCATCGAGCCGGAACGTGACGCTGGACCGATCCAAGACTCGGAGCACCGCCTTCTCGCCAAGCACCGTCGGCAGCGTCGAGACGCGCAAGTCGATTTGCCGATGGTCAACCGCCACATGGATGCGACCGTCCTGGGGCAACCGATGTTCGGCGATGTCCATCTTGGCCATGACCTTGAGCCGAGAGATGATGGCCGGGTGAAATTCGTGACGCGGTCGCAGGATCTCCCGCAGCATGCCGTCGACACGAAATCGAACAATGGAATGCTGAGGCCCAGCCTCCACGTGTATGTCACTAGCCCGCAGCCGCACAGCCTGCAGGATCATGTAGTTGACTAAATTGATGATCGGGCTGCTGTCGCCCGATGAGGCCATGCTCTCCAAATTGAGCTGCAGCACCTCCTCGCCCAGCGCCACGGAGTCGAACTCCATGTCGGCCGTCAGCGATTCGACTTGAAAACCTTCGCCGTAGACCCGGGGGATGAGATTCGAGAGCGTCGACCGTAGCGCCAGGACGGAGCGAACCCGCAGTCCGGTATGGCGCTCCAGCCGGTCGATGTCTCTCAAGTGGTGTGGATCGGCCATGGCGACCGTCAACACGTCGCGCACGCGAAATAGTGCGAGACAGACGCAGCTTTCGGCCAGCCAGCGGGGGACAAGCTTCGCTGCAACGGGATCGATCAGTCCTTCCCGCAACTGCACATGTGGCAGGCCCAGTTGCTCGGCCAGGAACGGCAGCAAGTCCGACTCCTGGACAAAACCGAGCTTGACCAGGGTCTCGCCGATTTTTTGCCCGCGCGCTTGCTGGCTGAGTGCGGCTTCCAATTCGGCCGACGTGACGACCCCTGCCGCGACCAATCGTTCTCCCAGCCGCAGTTTGGCTGGCCGTGCGATGGACGGCGAAGTTCTCGGCGATGTAGGCGCCTGGGGCGCTGCGACGGTCATCGGGCGAAAGCTCCTGCGGCCGTGACGACGTCTTGGTGCAGGTCAAATTCTTCGTCCAGGCCTGTGACGCGCAGCACGTCTAGCAGGAGCGCACTGGGCGCGGCGAGCCGCATGGCTCCACCGCGCCGAATACAGGCGGACTGGATTTCGCACAACAATTCCAACCCGGCGCTATCGATCAGCCGCACCCGCCGCAGGTCGATCACAACTTGCGGCAGCCGCTGGGCTAGAGCGCCGGCCAGCAGCGGGCGGAATGCATCGACTTCATCCAGAGTCAGTCGTTCATCGAGCGGATACACGTCGACACAACCTTGCTGATAACTTTGCACTCTGGGATCTCCCGCGGGCAGCGTTCAGGATGCGATTAAACCGCCATGTCCAACGGAATCGATAGTCGAAACGTGCTTCCCTGATTGAGCGTGCTCTCGACCGTTACATTACCGCCATGCAAGCGAGCCACTTCCTGGACGAGAGCGAGCCCCAGCCCGCTGCCCGTGATTTCACGAACGCGGTCGTCATTGCTCCGAAAGAAGCGGTCGAAGACCAGAGGCAACTCTTCGGACGCGATGCCGATTCCCGAGTCCGCCACGGAGAATTGGAGCTGCTGCGAGTTCACGTCGACGCGAAAGATCACCAGTCCGCCGGCCGGCGTGTACTTGGCGGCATTGCTCAACAGGTTCACAATCGCGGCCGTCAACTTGCCCTTGTCGACCATTGCCTTGGGGTATTTGGGCGGCAGCTCACAACGGAATTTCAGCTCCTTTTGACGCATTTGCGCCTGGACGCTGGCCGCTGCGTCCTCGACGAGCCGCTCCAGATCGGTTTCGCGCGGATCGAGCGATAGCGCGCCCGACTGCATGCGGCTAATGTCCAGCAGTTCGTCAACCAACTGGGATAACCGTAGCGATTCGCACTGAATGATGTTGTAGAACCGTTTGCGCGATTGGGGGTCGCTCTCGTGCCCCATTTCGAGCGACTCGGCATGACTACGGATGTTCGCCAAGGGTGTGCGGAATTCGTGCGTCGCGGCCAGCAGGAACTTCTCGCCCATGGCCTCAGCGAGTCGCTGCTGGGTGACGTCGCGAATCGTCCACACGAAGGCGATTGGCGATCCCGCCGCACCGCACTTGCGCCGCCGGCAGCAGCGCAGTGTTCGACCGCTTCCGCCCGTTGACGGCAGGCTCCAGTCGACCGTGAATTGGGCCTGAGAAGTCTTACCAGAGAGCCGTTCGGCGGACTGCTCATCGGCCTGGAGCGCATCGGCAAGGGTTTTGCCCAGCAGTTGATCGGGGGATTCCAGGCCACAAATGGCGGCCATCGCTGCGTTGGCCAACGTGATCGTTCCATTCGGCTCGACCGTGACTACGCCGTCCGCGAGTCCGTCGACCAGTGCGCCGATGTCATCGGCGCCGGACTGCCTCAGATTCGCGGCGATTTCCTGCCGTAGCTCGACGAGGGTCTGCCAGCGGCGTCCCTGCTCGATGAGCCGGTTCCATCCATGAGCGGCCGCGGAACAGCCGGAAGCCGACGAAAGCATCAAGGGATCGATCGTTTCGACGTTGAGCGACGACAGCAGCAACTCCCAGCGAAGCAGCCCTCCCAACAACCAACAGAGCGTCAAGCTGCTGCACACGACCGTTGCCAGGATCGCGCATCCCAGGACGATCGGCCGTACCTCTAGCCCCGGCAAATAGTCGTCGATCACAAAGACGCCTGCGCCGACCAATAGGACGGTCGCCGCGTGCGCAACGATCGTCCGTCGTGCGCTGCGATTTGAAATTACCGCCAAGACGGTCATGGGGGGACGCTCGCAAAACTCCAGGGGCCTGCGCAGGAATCGCGGCCAGTACCCGGCAATTCTAGGTCGCAATGCGAGGCGCAGAGGGCGAAACCAGGTGGCTAACTGGTGGATAGCGATGCTTGGCCGGAGCGGGCTACGGCCACGAGTTCGGCGAGGCTGAACGGCTTGTACAAGACCGCTCCCAGTCCCAGTTCGGCGCGAAGGCGTTCGGAATCGAGTTCGTACGATCTCGCGGAACAAAGGATCAACATGACGTCTGTCGACAAATTGTCCTTCCGAACGGCGGCAAACAATTGCTCGCCGTTCATGCCCGGCATCTGGTAGTCGCTGCAGATCACGTCAAACTGGCCGGCACGCACCAATTGCAACGCCTTATTCCCGTCGTGGGCTACCGTCACATCGAACCCGCCGCGAGACAATGCCAAGCGAATGACGTCCGCCAGTGCGCGATCGTCCTCGGCGACAAGTGCTCGCGGTCTGGCCAGAGTGCATTCGTTCATGAGACGTCTCGTAGCGGGGGACTTCTCCGGAGCGGCGACAGGACCACCGGATCAGATAAGCCGATCGACCACAAATCGTCGCTCCATCGGCTCGTCAACTTCCTCTGACGGATCGGCCACGCGACAGCCGCTACCAACCGGCGCCCGTCGCGTGATTTACGATGAACTGTCCTGAGACCGTATCGTACGCCCAGCTTTGAACTCCGCTGGGGGTCAAGTTGGCGCCCGAGGTTTGAATGCGAACCGTGTCGCCGGAATTGCCAACTTCAGCTCGCGGAAATGGCCCGCTCAGCATGGTCGCTAAGTCTGCCTTCAGATCGGCTTCGGTTCCCAGTTCTCCCGGCAACGCTCCGTTCTGGGCTCGGTACAGTTGAACGGTGTCGCGAACCACCGACAGCGAATGCCGCGTGGCGCTGGTGCGTGCGTTGGTGGCGGTGTCGAACATCCGCGGCGCCGCGACGGCCGCCAGGATGCCAAGAATGAGAATCACGATCACTAATTCGACGAGCGTAAAGCCGTTACGACGACGCGTGCGGTAATGACTATTCATGGATGGATCTCCCATAGCAAAACAATGTTCGAGACGCTTGTCCTCTCGGCACGATCAGCACATTCGGGAGAATCTGGCGGATGCCAAATCAATGCGCTCAGACAATTGCCCTACACATTCAAACCTAGGCCACAAAATGCGAGGCAGAGCCAAACCGCGAAAAAAAGCTCCTACTCTTCGCTCGCTATTGGGATTTATAAACCATCTTTGTACGAGGGTGGCGCGGCTCGCTGTTCCGGGTTGTGTCGGGCGCCGTCATATTCTTGAACGGAGTTAGCATGGCATCGCAGGTTGTCCAAGACACGGGTTCGTCACAGGCACACGCCGAGCACGTGCAGATACAACTGCAGGCGGCTTTCGGGTCTGCATTTACGATCTGGCGGCCGAGCGACAACGGCTGGGCGTCGCTGGATGGCGGTGTGGGCGACGCGAGTCATGCGGCGCCAAGCGAGCTGGTCGCGTACTTTGAGCAGCTGTCCAGCGAGGCGCCGAATTCGCCGCGGATCGTCACGTTAGCGACGGGTGAAACCTACGCCTGTGCCAATTGTCGCGAGGACGCGGATCATCCGTTGGTCGTTAGTGGTCGGATCGACCTTGATGCTCAGCGTTTGGCTTCGAGCTTGGCGCAGGGCGCCATGCGGCAAGCTACGCAGCAGATCGACTCCCGAGCCCAACAGGAGCTGATCGATTGTTATGCTACGCGCTTAAGCGAAAGTCTTGAAGAACTGACCTTCTTGCGCCGCTTGTCCCGGCATATCGAGCTTTGCGACGCCCGTCGCTCGCTCGCCGAAGTCGCCCAGGCCATACTGCCGCAGTTGCGAGGACTGCTGGGCGTCGAGGGAATCTGCCTGATCGCCGCCGAATCCGATCCGAGAACGGGTCGAACCTGGCCCGGGCAAGTCATGCAGGCCAGTGGTATGCTGGCGGGGACCAGCGATTATTGGATCGGCGCGATCGAGGAAATGGGCATCGCCGCGATGCAAGTGCTCGTCAAAAACTACTTCGGCGTCGTTGATCTGGGGCCCCCACCCATCCGAACGCTGCGGTCGATGGTTCTCGCCCCGCTGGCGAACAATGGGGTGGTTTTCGGCTGGCTGCTGGGAATCAATAAGTGTCTTCCAGACGAAAACGTCGGGGCCCCGTACCGCAGCCTGGGTGAAGATCAGATTGGGTCGATCGAGGCTTCCCTCCTCGAGGCGGCCGCTCTGATGCTGGCTTCCCACGCCGCCAACTGTCGTCTCTTGCACGAGAAGGACTCGCTCGTCGTTGACGTGATTCACACTCTCGTGGGTGTGATCGAGGCCAAGGATGCGTACACGTGCGGTCACAGCGACCGGGTGGCGCTGATCGCCCGCCGACTCGGTGAAGAGCTCGGCCTCGAGCTCGGAGAGTGCGACGATCTTTTTCTTTCCGGGTTGCTGCATGACATCGGCAAGATTGGAATTTCCGACGACATACTCCTTAAACCGGGCCAGTTGACCGAACAAGAATTCGCTCAAGTCAAGCTGCATCCCGTGACCGGAGCGCGCCTGCTCCAGGGACTTCGGCCGCTGGAGAAATTGATTCCTGGCGTGTTGCACCACCACGAGGCGGTGGACGGATCGGGATATCCCCACGGCCTTCAGGGCGAGCAGATTCCGCACATGGCCCGCATTCTCGCGGTAGCCGACGCGTTCGATGCGATGACCAGCGACCGGCCGTATCGCTCGGGCCTACCCGTCGCCAAGGCCGAGTCGATTTTGAGCAACGGCGCTGGCAAGCAATGGGACGCCGAGGTCGTGAAGGCGATTTTAGAAATTCATGCCGACATCGCCGATATCCGCATTCAATGGCAGTATCATCTTGAAAACATGCTGAACGTGCGAGCCCAATCCAAGTTGGGCAGTGAGGTAGTCGGCACCGCATCCATGCTCACCGCTCTCGCCGCGACGAAAGGTTTCATGGAGATGAGTTCTTGCGACGTCGCCTGGTCGGGAAATTGAGTGATGAAATCATTTTCATACATCGATCCCACGGGCGACCGACGGTCGCCTCGGACATCGTCCCGCGAAGCGCGGCACTGTTGCCGAGCGGGCGTCACGCTCGTCGATTTGGTGATTACGGTGATGATCGTGGCGATTCTCGCTGCCGTTGCCATGCCGCGGTTTGCCAGTACCGTGTCACGGTTGCGCACTGAAGCGGTTGCCCGACGCATTGCCAGTGATTTGAATTTCGCCCGCCGGACGGCGATCCAAACTAGCCGCACGACGAGCGTCACGTTCGCTGCCGCGCCTGCGGGTTACACGATGACGGGCGTCGAACATCCCGCCTACCCGTCGCAAGCTTATGTGGTTGCTGTGGCGGATATCGACGGCAGCGTGGCGCTGCAGTCGTTCAACTTCGATGGAGGGCCCGTGCTCTCGTTCAATACCTATGGGCGACCTCTGGTCGGATCGAACGCGCTCGCGGTCGGCGCGGTCGTAGTGGCGTCCGGAGGCCATGCGTTATCGGTCGTCGTCGACCCGTCGACCGGGGAGACTTCGGTCCCATGAGTTGCGCATCCGCCGCTGTGAATGCAACTGTCCGCCGCGGCCACACGCTCGTCGAAATGGTCGTCGCTATGACCTCGGCCAGCGTGTTGATGGTTGGGCTGGCCTCCGCGGTAATGGTCACCAGCCGGGCCTTTCGGCCAGAAACGACCACCCAGCACGTGCGCACCGACGTAGCGTTTGCGGAGCACGGCTTATTGGCCGACCTGCAACTGGCGACCGGATTTACGGAGCGAACCGACAAGGCCGCCACCTTTACGGTCCCCGACCGCGACGGCGACGGCCGCCCCGAAACGCTGCGTTACGCCTGGTCGGGCGCCAGCGGCGATCCACTCACGTTCCATTACAACGGAGCCGCCGCCATCCCGCTGGTCAAAGACGTCCGGGATTTCAAACTATCGTATGT
>JALHPA010000006.1 GCA_022842745.1 Pirellulales bacterium | reverse complement strand
CCCGCGTCTCGTAGTTCGGTCCGGTCAAGCCTGCGTACACTCCTCGATGCGCGGCAAAGCCGGCTGAGCGGGCCACCCTCATCGCTGCCTCGACCAAGTGTGGGCAATACAGCCGCCGGCCGGGCAACCGGATCGGTCGGGCTCCTCTTCTCGGCAGCGACCTTGCGCCGCAGAGATTCAAGTGATCGTCGATGATCAGAATATCGCCCAGAGCGTAACGAGGGTTGATCCCGCCGCTTGCGCAGGAGAGGACCAAGACCTCGATTCCCAGTGCGTGCATCACCCGCACGGGGAGGGTGACTTGGTCGACGGAATATCCTTCATACAGATGGCACCGCCCCTGCATGGCAACCACCGGTGTGCCGTTTAGCGCGCCGCACAGAAGCTGCCCCAAATGCCCATCGGCGGTACTCTGCGGGAAATGGGGTAGTTCTTTACATGAAATACGGACGTCGATGTCGAAGTGGTGTGCTAGTTCGCCCAGTCCAGATCCTAAGATTACTCCGACGTGGGGTTTGATCGGCCAGCGAGCCTTAATGGTCGCGACAGACTGGGCAATGGCCTCAGCAAAGCACGGCAGCGATGGGTTGGACCTGAGTGCGGGGCGCGCAAGTCGATTCGATCCCGAATCGATAACTGGTCCCATGTGTCGATAGAGGTTGCTGGCCATGCCGATGACTCTATAGTGGCGTCGCCTGCACGGCTAGAGATCGTCCGCAGGATCGCACGGGAACAGGGGCACGGGGTTTGCTTTTCAACTGAAAACGTCTGAAAATGGCCGAAACTCTTCCGATTTGCCCATAGAATTGGCCCTCGTTGCCTAGATTTTGCGCGAGGGCGAGATGGCGATCGCCGGAGTCTGCTGCTCGTCACATTGGGTAAGCCAGGGTTCTCGCAGGGTACGATGGTGGCCGTCAAGGCGCTCAAAGCTACCAGCACGCCCGCTCTGATCCAAAAGCTAAGGAATTGCAATTATGCCTCCCGCCACTGAATTGCCAGAAACACGCATCTCAACGGCGTCTGGGCAAACAAGCCTGCCGCCCGATCCAATCGACTCCGATGCCATGGGACTGACGAAGCCGCCATTCAGTTTTGAAACGTACCAAACGGACGGGTTTTACGACGAAATGTTCCAGGGCGGTGGCAGACCGCGTCCGACGGCGGAGGCGTTAGCCCGCCGGCTACAAGCGTTTTCGTCCTCCGACCTGCAACGCCGCCAAAAGGCCGCGGACCTGGCGCTTTTGAACATGGGAATCACGTTCGCTGTGTACGGTCACGAAGCCGGAACCGAGAAGATTTGGCCGTTTGATATCGTGCCGCGAATCATCGACGCCGCCGAATGGAGTGTGGTCGAACGAGGACTAAAACAGCGCATTCATGCCCTCAATGCGTTTATCCATGACGTTTACAACGACCGGAAGATCATCCGAGATGGCATTGTGCCCGAATGGCTGATCGGTTCCGGCAAGTGCTTTTTGGGTCCGTGTGCCGGACTGCAACCCCGTCGCGGTATCTGGTGTCATATCACCGGCACCGACCTGGTTCGGGATTCCAGCGGCCAGATGTACGTGCTCGAGGACAACTTGCGTTGTCCCTCTGGGGTGTCGTACGTACTCGAAAACCGCGAGGTGATGAAGCGCACGTTTCCCCAGGTATTCAATGGCCTGTCGATTTCGCCGGTCGAGGATTATCCGGAGCATCTGCTGCAAATGTTGCAATACATTGCCCCGGAGGGAGTCCGTGAGCCAAACGTCGTGGTTATGACGCCGGGTATCTACAATTCCGCGTATTTCGAGCACTGTTTCTTGGCCCAGCAAATGGGAGTGGAGCTGGTCCAAGGCTCCGATCTAGTGGTCACGGATGGATTCGTTTACATGCGAACCACGACCGGATTGGAGCGCGTGGATGTGATTTACCGACGCATCGACGACGATTTCCTCGATCCTTTGACGTTTCGGGCTGATTCGACGCTGGGAGTGCCGGGGTTGATGGACGTGTACCGCGCAGGCCGGGTAGCGCTCGCCAATGCCCCCGGTACCGGGATTGCCGATGACAAGGCGGTGTACGCATTCGTGCCGCAGATCATCAAGTATTACCTTGGCGAGGATATTCTCTTGCCGAACGTTCCAACTTACGTCTGCGGCGACCCCAAACAATGCGAACACGTGTTGGCCAATCTGGAACAGTTCGTGATCAAACCCACGAATGAGTCGGGCGGATATGGAATTCTGCTCGGTCCGCGGGCCACCGCTGCCGAGCATCAGCGCTACCGGGAATTGATCCGCGCCAATCCGCGGAATTACATCGCCCAGCCGATGCTTTCGTTATCGCGAGTGCCGACGATCGTTCAGGACCGGTTGGAAGGACGGCATGTCGATTTGCGTCCCTATATCCTTTACGGCGAGGACATCTTCGTGCTTCCAGGCGGGCTAACGCGAGTGGCCCTAAGGAAGGACTCGCTGGTGGTCAATTCGTCGCAGGGAGGCGGCAGCAAGGACACCTGGGTGGTAAAAAACAGTCAAAGCCTGGCGTAAGGCATCAACTGGCAATGCCCATTGGAGTTGCAGCCATAAATTGGCCGAACCCGATGGACGATATCGCCGATGCGGCGTTGGTAGGGAAAACTCCGGTGTCGACCGGAAAGAATTGGGCGGGAACTCATGCTCAGCCGTGTGGCCGATTCGATCTTCTGGATGAGCCGTTACGTCGAGCGGGCGGAAAACGTCGCGCGCTTCGTGGACGTCAATCTCAACCTGTCGCTGGACTTGGGGACAGGCCTGTCCAACCAGTGGGCGCCGTTGGTTTACACCACGGGGGACGAAGAGCTGTTTACGTCGCGATACGGCGAGCCGGACCAGGCGAAAGTGGTCGAATTTCTCACCTTCGACGAACACAACCCTAATTCGATCCTGTCCTGCCTGCGGAATGCCCGGGAAAACGCCCGCACGGTTCGCGAGATGATCTCCTCCAGCATGTGGGAGGAGTTGAATAAATTCTATTTGAACGTGCGGGCAGCGGCGGCGGGGCGGCTGGAGGTCGAGTCGCTGCACGACTTTTTCACCCAGGTGAAGCTTTCCAGCCAACTGCTGCAAGGGGTAACCGACGCCACGATGTCGCACGGCGAGGCTTGGCATTTTGTGCATATGGCTCGTTTGATCGAGCGGGCGGACAAAACCTCGCGAATTCTCGACGTAAAGTATTACTTGTTGCTACCGTCGGCCGCCGAAGTCGGCACGCCGATTGACAGCATCCAGTGGGCAGCGTTGTTGAAGAGCGCAAGCGCCTTAGAGATGTATCGCAAGACTCACGGCCGGATTACCCCAGTCCAGGTGGCCAATTTCCTGATGCTCGATCGTGAATTTCCCCGGGCGGTGCGCTTTTGCCTGGCAAACGCCGAAGAGTCTCTGTTGGCGATTACCGGTAGCCCCGCGGGCACGTTTCGTAACGTCGCCGAGCAGCGTTTGGGGCGGCTACGCTCGGAATTGGACTACGCCCACATTAACGAGATTATCTCTGGCGGTTTGCATGAGTTCATCGACCGGTTTCAGACCAAGCTCAATGACGTCGGCGCGGCGGTGAGCGAGACATTCTTGCAGCCGCAATCAGTCGCGTCTCCCGGCCGCAACGGATCGCCGCCGTTCCCAGGATGGCAATTTCAGTCGCAAGGCAGCGGTTAACGCTCCGTTCAGACAATCCGGCGGCCTGCGGCGATTGCGCCGCCAGTTCCTCAACCGTTTTCACCAGCAGCATGGCCATTCGCGTTGCGCTCCACCACCGTACGAATTACCGCTATGAGCGGCCTGTGAGCATTCACCCGCAGGTGGTTCGTCTGCGTCCGGCCCCCCATTCTCGTACTCCGATTCTCAGCTACTCCCTCAAGGTGCTGCCGTCGAAGCACTTTCTCAACTGGCAGCAAGACCCCCAGGGAAACTACCAAGCGCGACTAGTGTTTCCAGAGAAGTCACGCAGTTTGGAGATCGAGGTCGACCTGGTGGCCGAGATGACCGTCATCAACCCGTTCGATTTCTTTTTGGAGCCAGACGCCGAACGGTATCCCGTCCGATACGATCCGCGCCAAGCGCACGAATTGAAGCCGTTTTTGGAGACCGAGCCAACCGGTCCCAGATTGACGGAGTATCTGGCCGGCATCGACCGCTCCGACAAGCGAATGGTCGACTTCCTGGTCGAGCTGAATCAACGGCTGCATGGCGACATTGGCTACCTGATCCGGCTGGAAAGCGGCGTTCAGTCTTGCGAGGAAACGCTGACTTTGCGAAGCGGCTCATGCCGCGACTCCGCGTGGTTGCTGGTGCAAATCCTGAGAAATTTGGGGCTCGCCGCCCGTTTTGCCTCGGGCTATCTCATCCAACTGACCGCCGACGTCAAGTCGCTGGATGGACCCAGCGGACCCGAAAACGATTTCACGGACCTGCACGCCTGGACGGAGGTGTATTTGCCGGGGGCGGGATGGGTCGGCTTGGACCCGACCTCAGGCCTGTTTGCCGGGGAAGGCCACATTCCCCTGGCATGCACTCCCGATCCGGCCAGCGCGGCGCCGATCAGCGGCGCGGTCGAGCCATGCGAAGCGGAATTCGATTTCTCCATGTCGGTGGAGCGCGTTCACGAAGATCCCCGCGTAACCAAGCCCTACACGGAGGAGCAATGGTCCGAGATCGAAGCTCTGGGACACCGCGTCGATTCGTTTTTGGAAATGAACGCCGTGCGGCTGACGATGGGAGGCGAGCCGACGTTTGTATCAATCGACGACATGGATGGCGAAGAATGGAACTTTACGGCCGTCGGGCCGAACAAGCGCCGCTTGGCAGGGGAATTGCTTCGGCGGCTCCAGAAGCGATTTTCGCCTGGAGGACTACTGCATTTTGGGCAAGGTAAATGGTATCCCGGCGAACCGCTCCCACGCTGGGCCTTGAGTTGTTATTGGCGGCGAGACCAACAGCCGATATGGCTCGATCCAGAGCTTTTCGCGGACGAACGGATCACGCACCGGCATGACTCCTCGGACGCACAAGCATTTATCGCTGCTCTGGCTGCAAGGCTGCGGTTGTCCCAGGAAATGGCCGTTCCGGCTTACGAGGATCCCTGGCACTACCTCCTTCGGGAACGCCGCCTGCCGTTAAATGTCGATCCGCTCCAATCGAATTTGGACGATCCCTTGGAACGGTCGCGCCTGGCGCGGATCTTCGAGCGCGGATTGGGGAAAATCGTGGGTTTTGCGCTCCCTCTCGACCGGCGATACGAGGCGGATGGTCCCCAGTGGGTGAGCGGGCCGTGGTTCTTTCGCCAGGAGCACATGTTCCTGCTTCCTGGCGACTCGCCGATGGGATTCCGTTTGCCGCTTGATTCTCTCCCCTGGTCGCTGCCGGAGGACCGAGATGAAATTCATGAATTGGATCCCTTGGCGCCGCGTTCCCCGCTCGATGCGCCGCGTTGGTCGCCTCGGCAGAAATTCGTGGCAGACACAAGATTCGTGGCAGACAATGGCCGTCACGAGGGCGGACCACACCAGCGGTTCGAGCAGCAGCCTTTCGGATTTGGCAGCAACGGAGGTTCCGGGGCCGGTCCGCGCCCGACGATGCCACAACGGGCCTACGGCGCCGCGGCCGCCGTGACGGGCATCGCAACGCTGGAGTCGCCATCGGCGGCTGCCGCCGCCAGCTTAGAGCCAGGTCGCTCGGCCGCCGGCGTCATTCGCACCGCGGTCTGCATCGAGCCGCGCGAAGGTCGGCTGCATGTATTTATGCCTCCAGCCCGATACCTAGAGGATTACTTGGCCCTGGTTACCGCGGTCGAGGAAACGGCAGCCGAGCTGGACCTGCCAGTGGTCATAGAAGGCTATCATCCACCGCAAGATTATCGATTGAATCACCTGCGGGTCACGCCGGACCCCGGGGTCATCGAGGTCAACCTGCAGCCGGCGCACAGTTGGGATGAACTGGTGCGCAATACGCAGGGCCTATATGCCGACGCGCGCGCCTCGCGGCTTGGCACGGAGAAGTTCAATCTCGATGGCCGCCACACGGGCACGGGGGGCGGGAACCACGTTGTGCTCGGTGGACCGACCCCGTCGGAAAGCCCCTTTCTGCGACGTCCGGACTTATTACGCAGCATGTTGGCGTACTGGATCAACCACCCCTCGCTGTCGTATTTGTTTTCCGGAACCTTTGTGGGACCAACCAGTCAATCGCCCCGGGTCGACGAGGCCCGCCACGAAAGTTTGTACGAGTTGGAGATTGCGTTTGCCCAAATTCCAGACAACCAGCCCTGTCCGCCTTGGCTGGTCGACCGCCTGTTCCGCAATTTGCTCACCGATGTGACGGGCAACACGCATCGCGCCGAGTTTTGCATCGACAAGCTGTTTTCGCCGGATTCCGCCTCTGGACGGTTGGGGCTAGTGGAGTTTCGGGCATTTGAGATGCCGCCGCACGACCAAATGAGTCTTACTCAGCAATTGCTGTTGCGGACGCTGGTGGCCATTTTCTGGAAGCAGCCCTATCGCCAGCCGCTGGTGTCGTGGGGCACGACGCTCCACGACCGCTTTATGCTTCCGCATTTCGTGCGCCAAGACATCGACGACGTTGTTGATGAGATTCGCGAGGCCGGTTTTGAGTTGCGCAAAGAGTGGTTCGATCCGCACTTCGAATTTCGCTTTCCCTTCTGCGGAGAAGTCGTCTACGACGGTGTGCATCTGGAATTGCGGCATGCGATCGAACCGTGGCACGTGTTGGGGGAAGAGCCTGGGTCGGCCGGTACGGTGCGCAATGTCGATTCGTCGGTCGAACGACTACAGGTCAAGGTGAGGGGCCTGATTGGACCGCGGCACGCGGTCCACTGTAACGGACGCCGTCTGCCGCTCCATCCCACTGGCACCGAAGGCGAGTTCGTATGCGGTGTGCGCTATCGAGCCTGGCAGCCGCCAACCTGCCTGCACCCGACCATTGGCATTCATGCTCCCCTGCGTTTCGATTTGGTCGACTGCTGGTCTAAACGGTCGTTGGGGGGCTGCACATGGCACGTCTCACACCCGGGGGGACGGAGTTTTGATACCTTTCCGGTAAACGCCAACGAAGCGGAGAGCCGCCGCGCGGCCCGGTTTTTCAAACATGGCCACACGGGGGGGGTTGTCGAGGTATCCAAAACTGATTGCAACTGCCGCTACCCGTTGACACTGGATCTTCGGCAACCGGGTTAACAGCGCCATGGTCATCCTGCAGGACGACTGTCGGACCGGTCCTCGGTCTTCTTCCTTGAACCGCGGAATAGCCGTCCTGTGCCGAGCCGGAGGGCGCGGCGGTTAGGATCAGGACGATCGTAAGGACGTGTCGGCCGACATTTGCTTACTTCGGCTCCTAGAGGCGCGCCTGCCGATTGAGAGCGGCTGTCGATCCAGGGTAGTCTAGGCGTATTGCGCGCTCCGCTGTTTCTCTTCCGTCCCCGATGTTGAGCCTCCGCCGATGAGCCTGGCAGTCCCCACCGCAACCAGCGCGAAGCCGGGCGATCTGTTCGCCGGCTACTCTCCAATCCCAGGCGTGTACGACGAGATGTTCGCGGCGCCCGGCGAGCCAAGGCCCCATTGGCGGCGTTTTGCCGAGTCGCTGAACGCCTTGGGACGAGTCGAACTAACAAGGCGTTGCGAGCAGGCCCGACGCATGCTGCGAGAAAACGGCGTCACCTACAACGTTCACGGGGATCCGGACGGGCGCGACCGCCCGTGGGACCTCGATCCGCTGCCCTTGCTCCTGCCGGCCGCCGAGTGGACCGCGCTCTCGTCGGGCTTAGTGCAGCGTGCGCAGCTCTTGAATTTGATCCTGGCCGACTTGTACGGTCCGCAGCGGCTGCTTCGGGAAGGGGATTTACCAGCGGAGTTGGTGTTCGGGCATCCCGGTTTCTTGCGATCGTGCTACGGCTGGGGGACGAGGCGGAACTTCTTGGACTTTTACGCGGCCCACTTGGCCCGAGCCCCGCACGGTCGCTGGGCAGTCTTGGCCGATCGAACCCAGGCCCCCGCCGGCGCCGGGTTCGCGGTGGAAAATCGGATCGTGGTTTCCCGCCTGCTGCCCAATTTGTTTCAGGAGTCTGAAGTCCAGCGGCTGGCTTCCTTCTTCATCGCCGTGCGTGAGACGCTGCGAAACCTCGCCGATCGGCGCGACAATCCGCGGATCGTTCTGCTTAGTCCCGGTCCCGCCAACCCGGCGTACTTTGAAGACGCCTATCTGGCGCGATATCTCGGCTACGCTCTGGTGGAAGGGGGCGATCTCACGGTTCGCGACAGCCGGGTCTATCTCAAAACTTTGGGTGGTTTGATTCCCGTGGATGTGATCGTGCGGCGAATCTTCGACGACGATTGCGATCCATTGGAACTGGCGGCTGAATCGACCGCTGGAGTGCCTGGGCTGCTCCAAGCAGCGCGGGCAGGAGCGGTCGCAGTCGCCAACGCGCTGGGAAGCAACCTCTTAGAAGCCCCAGCGTTCATGGCGTATTTGCCCGACCTTTGCCGCCGTCTCTTAGGCGAGGAATTGCAGTTGCCGAGCGTCGGCACATGGTGGTGTGGACAGCGGGAATCGTTGGAGCACGTAATCGGTAACCTCGATCATTTGGTCATTAAACCCTCGTATTCAGTGCGCGACGCACGGCCCATCTTTGGGGAACAGTTGTCGATCGCAGAAAAATGCGCCCTGGTCGCGCGGATTCGCGCCCAACCCCGAAACTTTGTCGCTCAGGAAATCCTGGCGCGATCAACGGCGCCAGTCTGGACCACCTCTGGAATGCAACCATGGCGCATGGCGGTCCGGGCATTCTTGGTGTCCTCGGGGGACAGCTATCAGGTGATGCCAGGAGCGCTGACCAGGGTGTCGGCCACGTTGCATCAGCTTGGAGAATCATCGTTGGGGGGCCAGGGCAGTAAGGACGTCTGGATCTTGTCCGATGGTCCGGTGGCCCCGGTGAGCTTGCTGCATCCAGCGGGAGAACCGATCGCCTTGCGGCGCAGCGGCAACGACTTGCCCAGCCGGGTGGCCGATAATCTGTTCTGGCTGGGACGCCACGTGGAGCGCGCGGAGGGTTCCGTGCGGTTGTTACGGAGCGTAGTCTCCCGATTGACCAGCGACGCCCAGCCCGAGCAAATGCCTGAACTCGGGGTCCTGCTTCATGCGCTCTCCGATCAGGGGCAGATCCGGGCCGATTTTGTCATCCATGCCGATGGGCGGCGCACTCCCGTGTGGGAGCCGGAAATTCTAGCCTTCGTATTCGAGGAAGGCCGAGCAGGGAGCCTCCGTTCTACGCTTCGCGCGGTCCACCGCGGCGCTTCGCTCGTTCGCGACCGCATCTCGATCGATAGCTGGCGGATTTTGAACCGTCTGGACCAGGATTTCCAGGCGTCGTATCCGCTGGGAGTTGTGCCGCTGAGCGAAGTCCTCAGCATGCTCAACCAAATGATCATCCATCTTTCCGCGTTCAGCGGGCTGGGGATGGAAAGCATGACCCGTGGACCTGGCTGGCGATTCCTCGACATGGGCAGGCGGCTGGAGCGAGGGCTATACATGCTCTCGTTAATCAACAGCACGCTAACCGCTCGACAAATCGACGAAAACAACGTGCTGGAAGCGCTGTTAGAGATCGCCGATAGTTCAATGACGTATCGCAGTCGATATTTGACGTCGCTGCAGGTTCGGCCGGTGCTGGACTTGCTGATGACCGACGAATCGAATCCACGGTCGGTCGGATTTCAGCTTCTGGCGCTGGTAAATCACGTTGAAAACCTGCCGCGCGACAGCAACGAGCCGCTGCTTGGCAGCGAGCAGCGGCTGATCATGTCCGCCATGACAGGCTTGCGTCTGGCTGATATCGACGGGCTATGTACGGTTGACAAAGACGGCGCTCGGAGGAGCCTGGAGCGCTTGCTGCACCGTCTGGCCGCGCACTTGCGAAACTTGTCCGACGGCGTAACGCACAAGTACCTGGTGCATGCTGGACCATCGCGCCAAATGGGAGAAGTCGGCGCTCGAAGCGGAGCCTGATCGCCGCGGACCTCTCGCGGCTCACGCCTGGATTCGCGCGGCGAATAGAGCGGCGTAAATTTCCTCGCACTGGTTCAATAGCGACGAGAATTCCGCGGGCAGCGGAACGGTCTTGGGGGCGTACTTGCCAAACGAGGTCGTTTTCTCGACGGCACCATACCAGTGCTTTGCCCAGACTCCATCCGTGGCACGCGGCCCAGGCGGCCAGGAGAGCATCGCAGGGCGAAAATCCAGCCCCAGGCTCTCGCACAGCGCGCCTAAGGTCTCCCGCGGCCGGTTTAATACGTCCTTGGCATCCACCACTGCTGGAACTGTTCCTAGCCGCTGCCGGACACCCGCGAATATTTCTTGTTGCTGGGGTAGTCCTGTGTCCGCCAACGTCGGCTGCGGGATGAAAGGCAGAAGTGAGGTTAGCATCTCGCGCGGCTCGCGGATCAGAAAACAGTTGGTCACTTGCCCCAGCCACGAGCGGTCGATGTGCGGCAACAAGTGGTGGGCCATTTGCTTTTGATAGAAGATGCGCTTCCCGCCGGGCGGTGGGCCGGTCACGAATTCCACCACACGCCGCCAGTCGGTCTCGTGGCAGGCAATCACTTCCGCGGCCCCCGGATGGGGAAGGCCGGTATGCCGCAGATAGTGGGCGTAAAACGGCTCGTCGCATACGGCGCAGTCCCCACGGTTTTCAAACGACCGCATCATCGCGGTCGATACGTTCCGCGGTCCGGACCACATGGCGATTCGCAAGGGAATATTCGGCGGAGAGTACATGCAAGTCCGGCCGAGCTAGGTCGAAATGGGCCGCTCCAGCTTACTAAGGCAGTGCGACGTCGATCAGGCCCAATCCCTTCCTGCCGCCCGCTTGATGCGGCGATCAAAGTCTCCCAGCAACCCTCCGATTACGTCCCAACGATCCGGACGCCGCACCTCAATGTCCCCCTGCTGATTGATGCGCACGAGGCAATGATCCGTCAGTCCCGCCGCGCGGAGCTCCTCGGGCGAAACTTCGTCGCTGGCGAGAACCTTCATCAAAGTCGCGCCGGACATTTCAATAAACTTCATGGTACGTTGATCGATCGAATCAGAAAAGTTGCACAACAGCGGTCACCTCAGCATGGAGCGGAGCAAGCGGAGTCGCCGATCCCTCCAATCGGTTGGGATTCACGGTAATCGCTGGCTTGGAAACGTACAAGCGTCCAAATTCCCATTTCCGCGTCGGACCGCGCCTGCTCGGCCCGACCAAGGAATGTCGCTAGGAGCGCGGGCAGTCCGGTTGAGACGGCTGGACCGAAAGAATGGCCTGTGCCAGGAAGGGCCGCCGCCTCGGCGGGTGTGAACTATGATCTACAATTATCCAGAATGCGGATTGTTGCACTTTCGCGGCCCAGGTCGTGGTTCCGTTCTTAGCCGCCGAAGGCCAGCGTCCTTACGGCGTCCGATGTCACCGATTTGTTTGCAAAGGAAATTGTTTCATGTCCACTCCCGACACATCCCTACGTCCCAGCTTTGACTCTGGATATTCGCCTGTCGGCAGCCTGCGTGAAACCTTGTTGACGGAATACCAGCAATTCAAGGGGTCTTGGTTTTGGTTTTTGGCGATTGGGATTCTGCTGGCGGTATGTGGAACAGCGGCAGTGGTCGTGCCCTCCGCTACGGTGGCCGCCAGCTTCACGGCGGTCATTGTGCTGGGAATTCTGCTCATGGCGGCGGGCGCCGCGACGATCGTCGGCGCGTTTTGGATCGGCCGTTCAAGTGGATTCTTGTTCCGCCTGCTGGTCGGAGTCCTATACATCATGTGCGGTTTTGTGATCGCGGAACGCCCCGGCGCGTCGACCTTGGCCATGACGATGATTGTCGCGGTGTCGTTTATCGTGTTAGGAATCTTCCGAGCGGTCGGCGCGCTCGTGTTGCGTTTTCCTCATTGGGGCTGGGTGTTGCTCAACGGTGTCATTTCGCTTATCGCGGGACTGGTCATTTTCCGGCACTTCCCGGAGAGCGCCCTGTGGGTGATCGGCCTGCTAGTCGGCATTGAAATGTTGTTCCATGGCTGGAGCTGGATCATTCTTGCGCTGGCGATTCGTAAATTGCCCGACGCACCGGGTCGCGCTTGATCGCGGCCGCTGAACAACGCGAGCAGGTCCTTCCGCGAGTCAGCCAGTTTCGGGCATGAACGAGGGCATCCAGACCCCCCGTGGAAGCGGATATTCTCCAAGCCCCTGGCCAAAATGGAGCTCGCAATTTCGCGCGCCCCAGGCGTAGAGTAAGCGCAATAGCGCTTGCGCGTATGCGGGCACGAGAAACACCGGCGACCGACCGCGGTGACGGCTCAATTCGGCCCAGATTAATGCGGCTGCCTGGGATTCGTCGCGCATCATTCCCGGACCGAGCATGTGGCTGCCAGGGTGATGGACCGACACCAAGAATCCGTCGATCCGGCCGGATGATCCTTCGAACACAGATGCATGCCAGATGCCGGAGTGGTTTTCGAGGAAATAACGGTAGTCTGACTCTCGTTCGATCCCGGCCAGTTCGAATTCCAAGGCCGCCATTGCCGCCGTGTCGGTTGGCCGCGCCGGACGCACCCGTTCCGTCCCATTCGGCGGTGGCGGCAATTCGACGCCGGCCGGCAAGTACATATCCTGAAATACTATCCTGGGGGTCAGGCCATTGCGGTTGTAGAGCGAGTAGGAATCGAGGTTCATCGCGCTGGAAACAAGGCGCAAGGGCTTGGCCTGACGGTCGCACTCCTCGATAATCTTCCTCAGCAGCAGGCCGGCGACGCCCCGCCCGAAGGCCCCGGGAGCCGCATTCATGATTCCCAGCGAGACATGAGTCGAGCGGGGGTGGTAGAAACAAGAGCCAACCAGTTTGCGCCGTTCGTTGTCTTCCGCCACGAGACAACAACCTGGATCGATCGCCTCGTAAACCTCGCAGAAAACCAGGGTCGATTCCGGTCCGGCCGAAAATATGGCGGGCTTCCCAGAATTCTGATACCAGGCATTCGTCGAGTCGTGAATCAATTCAGCCACGCGATTCCATTCGTCGGACCGCATGGGTCGAATGTCGATGGCGGGCATAGCTCATTTTCATCCTGTTGCCGGATTTAAGAGGACGTATTTTCGGCTGCCACCGTCCTGATCGCAATGGATTCAGCACCCGTTCGGGAAAAATCGCCGTCGATGCTTTCATGGCGGGCGGCCATGGTGTTTGCTCTCGGTTTCCCGACCCTGCTCACCTGGGTGTACTTTGTCGCCCTGCACGGCGCAGCGGAATGGTCGCAGCGGGCCGCTTATCTGGTGGGAAAGATCGTTCAATTTGCCTTCCCCGTAGTCTGGGTCGTTTGGATCGAACGCCAGCGCCGCGGATGGCGGGCGCCAGGCGCCAATGGCATCGCCGAGGGTGTGTCGACAGGACTGCTGGCCGCAGCAGGGATTGTTTGCGGCTATTTTTTGTTGCTAAAGAACACCGCCCAATTCTCGGTCGCGGCAAGCGCGATGCGAGACAAGGTGGCGGGGATCGGCCTGCTCAGTCCGGCGGCTTTTTGGGGACTGGCGGTATTCTATGCGCTATTCCACTCGCTGTTGGAGGAGTATTACTGGCGGTGGTTCGTCTATGGCCGCCTGCGTCGGGGACTCTCGCTGACATCCGCCACCGTTGTATCCAGCCTGGGCTTCATGGCCCACCACGTGCTGATTGTGGGGCACTATTTCGGTAGCACGAGCGCAACTACGTGCCTGTTTTCCGCGGCGGTCGCTATCGGTGGGGCTTATTGGGCCTGGCTCTACCAGCGGAGTGGCTCCTTGATTGGACCTTGGTTGGGTCATCTTTTGATCGACGCGTCGATCTTCGTCGTCGGCTACGACCTTTTGGGGTTGGGCGGTTGAGTGGTCCGATGTCGGCAGCGCTACTTCTTGACCGCTTGGGGTCGCCGATACATTCCAGGCAATCGTTAGGTTCGGTAAATCAGACTTCGGTTTTCTGCCTCTTCCGGTGGGGACGACGAACTACATTTTCAACGGGGCATCCTTGCGACTTCCCGCACGCCCCACTCCCTCGGATTGAATTGAACGGCGCCAGCGCATGCCTCTCGCACCGACCACTGCCGGCTACATGCCGATCGCGTGTTCGACGCTGCGGACGGGGGCGCCCCTTCCGTTCGACTTATACGTGAGGATGGAGCACCAACAGACGCGGAATCGCGGTGGCGATCACTTCGCGCTGTATCTGAGCCGGGATCATGAATTGTCCGCCCGCGACATTGCGGAATTCGATGACCGGAGCGCTGGCTGCCTGTATATCCAGTTCGACGCCTCAATCGAATACTCCGGCTATCTTCAGCGGTGCGCCGAAGCCGAAGGGGACCAGAATCCACTTCTCCGCTATCAGACGGTTCGAGAAGCAGCCAAGGCGATGATGCTCGACGCCGCACGCGGCGGTGGAGTTGACCAGGTGGTCCGGATTTCTGAAGACTTCAGCCGCGAATTGGTCAAATCCGCCGCGTCGGGCGAACTTCCCGTGCGGGATCTGTTTGGACTCATGGAGCACGACTACTACACGTTCACTCACGTCTGCAATGTCAGCACTTACTCCCTGGTGCTGGCCAAGTCGTTGGGGATCTCCGCGCCGGCGGAACTCGAACAAATCGTGCAGGGGGCGATGTTGCACGATCTCGGGAAACGAGAGATTCCGGCCGCGGTCCTTAACAAGCGCGGTCGGCCGACTGCCAACGAGTGGAGATTGATCCAGCGCCATCCGAGCGATGGTCTGAAAGAGTTAATTTACCGCCCCGAGTTTTCCTGGGGCCAACTCATGATGGTGTACCAGCATCATGAAAAATTGAACGGCCGTGGCTACCCAGCCGGCGTCGGGAGCGGCGAAATCCACCCCTGGGCACGTATCTGCGCGATCGCCGACGTGTTCGACGCCCTGACCTGTTACCGGCCCTATCGCAAACCACTTTCAACCGCCGAGACCTTGTCCTATTTGGAGCGGCACGCTGGCACGACCTTTGACCCGGAGTTCCTGTTATGTTGGACCAGTCTATTTCGCGAGGACCGGTGACAGCGAATCCGGCCCTGCCCGCATGGGTTGAGCAATTGACCGAAGAGGACGAGGAGTTTTTCGAAAAACGGGGGCCCATTTCGACCACGTGGGAGGAGCCGCGCCGCTTTGTGCGGTTCTATCACCGCAGCCTGGCACAAATGGATTATCTTGAAAACCCTCCGGCGCTACGGCGGCGCGCTCCCTCTTCGCTTGCGATTGTGACACTGGACTTGTCCCGCGAAGGGATTGGCTTTTTGCACTCGGAGCAACTCTTTCCGGGAGAACGACACCAGATCACGCTGGCCGATGGCGTGCCGCGCAAGGTTGAAATCGTCTGGTGTCGCCGGTGGCGCGATACTTGCTTTGCGGTCGGCTCCCGATTTGTGTAGCCGATGCGTTTTTTGTTGCACGGGCGTGTGTGACGCATGGGGTCCGGATCGCTCAGTTCTCAGTTGTTGCTTTCATCCGCCTTGGCCTTCGGCCCGTTCTTCTCTCCTTTAACGGGCTTCTCGGGTGCTGGCTCGGTTTTGGATTTGGCCTCGACGCGCGCCGCCGCGGTTTTCAGGGCGTTTTCCTTGCCGGCCAGGTTGTCGTACTGTTTCTGCTGAGCAGGAGTCAGGACTCGCCAGTACTCGGCGTTCCGCTTCTCCATCAACGTCTTGATTTCCGCCTCCAATTCGTCGATTCTTGGATCGTACTTGGCCTGGATTGCGTAAACCTTCCTACGCTGAGCGTCGTCGACGATGCGGCCGAAGTGAGCCGGCAGCCGGCGTCGGACTCCACTAGCCGCTTGTGGCGCGGCCCCTTCGGCGGGTTCATTTTTTCCTTCCTCTG
>JALHPA010000005.1 GCA_022842745.1 Pirellulales bacterium | reverse complement strand
TGGCGCGCACGGTGCGGAGCGGCAGGTTCAAGGTGACGAGCGATCGAGATTTTTCCGGCGTGTTGCTGGGGTGCGCTTGTGCGGGAAATCGACGCGAATCCACGTGGCTAACGGCGAATATGATTCGGGCGTATCGACGGCTGCACGAAATGGGATACGCCCATAGCGTCGAGGTGTGGAGAGGGGGGCGTTTGGTCGGCGGGGCGTACGGGGTGTCGATCGGTGGCTTGTTTTCGGCGGAGTCGATGTTTCACACCGAACGGGACGCCTCTAAAGTGGCCCTGGCGCACTTGACGCCGCATTTGAAATCTCGGGGGTATCAGTTGCTCGACATCCAGCAGCTCAACAGCCACACGGAATCGCTGGGAGGTAGCGAAATTCCACGGAGGGAGTTTTTGTTCCGGCTGGCTGCCGTGCTCGACTTGCCGGTTCGGTTCGGTTCGATCGGACCGCAGGGGGCAAGCATCGACGGATAAGCTCGGCTAGAAGCAAAGGCGCAGTCGAGGATGCCGCGTCGCGCCGACTGATCCTGCACTTGGCGTCTTTCCAGGGCGAGCCTGGCAATCCTGATTTGAACTTGCCTGGTGCGAGCTTGAATTAACGAGCGCGCCCAATGCAAAGTTTATTTGGAAGCTTCCATCAATCGGGCGACGTGCGGCTCAGTGGCTTCCGCCCAGATTTGATATCCCTTGGGGCTGAGGTGGAGGAAATCTGGCATGATTTCCTTGGACAGCGTGCCGTCGTCGGTCAGAAACTTCGGCCCGATGTCGAGATAGAAAATCATCTTGTCGTCGGCCAGTTCCGCCGCGATGGCGCTGGCCTGGGCATTCTTTTCGCGCTGGGGATTGGGCTTTTCGCCGCGAGGAAAGATGGCGAGGACAAGAATTTTGGTCGTGGGGAGCTTCTCGCGGAGTTTGCGCACGATGGCGGCGATGCCTGCGCCGATCTCCTCGCCGGTGTTGTCCTTGCCGTTGGAATTGTTGGTGCCGATCATGAGCACGGCCAGTTTGGGATGGATGCCATCGACGTTGCCGTGTTCGAGGCGCCATAGAACGTGTTGGGTGCGATCGCCGCCGATTCCAAGGTTGACGGCTTTGCGGGGAGCCCAGTGCCTGGTCCAAGCATCCTTTCCGTCGCCTCCCCAGCCCTCCGTGATGGAGTCGCCGATGAAGAGCAGGTCGACGTCTCCCTTTTTGATCCGTTCGTTGAAGCTTTCGTGGCGTTTGCTCCACCATTCGTCGGGGCGGGGCGCGGGGGTTACGGCCGTGTTCGAATTTTCGGCCGGCGGCTTATCTGTAGCTGGCTTATCTGTCGCTGAGGGAACGGCGGTTGGTTTTTCGACCACCGCGGCATCGGCGGCGGATGCACTTCGCGGGTATCGATCGGCGACCAACGGAAACGATGCGAGGATCACGAGTAGGCAACGCCGAACCATTGTGTTTCTCCCAGGGGCAAGAAGAGCGGTGTGGGCCATGCGGGCTGAACGATCGGCAGTACTCGTGCGACCGGACTATTCCGCCTGTACGGACGATGCAAGCGCACCGTCCGGCAGGGGGTAGGATAACACCTTGAGACGGAGAAATCACCTGTTTTGTGGGTCACAGAAGGAAGGATGGCGGGGGCAGGATGGACCGCGATGGGACGTTTTCGGCTGGCTGCAACCTAAAGTTGGGCAACGGCGGTAACGAGTTTTTGAAACCACGATTGGCGGCTGCGGCCGGTTTGGAACATGCTTTCGCGTAAACGAATCGGAATTCTCACTAGCGGCGGCGATTGCCCCGGCTTGAATGCGGTGATCCGCGGAGCGGTGAAGTCGGCGACGAACCTGGGCTACGACTGCATCGGGTTCCTCAAGGGATACGAGGGGCTGGTGGATCCGGTCAGCTACATGCCCCTGAATACCAAGAACACCTCTGGAATCTTGACGTTGGGCGGAACGATCCTGGGGTCGACGAACAAGGGCCGATTCGCGGCGGTGGCGGGCATCAACGACCGAATCGAAATCGATGTCGAGCTTTTGGCGGCCGCGAAGACCACTTGCGAGCAGCTTGAACTGGCGGGGTTGATCTGCGTGGGGGGGGATGGATCGCTAGCCATTGCGCAGCAATTCCACGAGTTTGGGATTCCGGTGGTGGGAGTTCCCAAGACCATCGACAACGATCTGTCGGCCACGGCGTTTACTTTCGGATTCGATAGCGCGGTGGACTGCGCGACAGACGCGCTGGACCGCCTGCAGACGACCGCGGCCAGCCACGAGCGCGTGATGGTGCTGGAAGTGATGGGCCGGCATGCGGGATGGATCGCACTGCACGCCGGCATTGCTGGCGGGGCGGGGGTGATTTTGATTCCGGAGATCCGTTGGAACTTCGACAACATTTGCCACAAGATCCTGGAGCGGGAAACGCAAGGCAAGCGTTTTACGCTGGTGGTGGTGGCCGAAGGGGCCAACCTTCCGAGCGGGGGTCACGTGGGGGAAGAGCGGCGCAAAGAGAATCAGCAGATGCGTCTGGGGGGCATCGGCAATGTCGTTGCGCAGGAGTTGCAGGGCCGCCTGCATCGGGAAGTGCGGTGCGTGGTGCTGGGGCACTTGCAGCGGGGGGGCAAGCCGACGACGTTCGATCGGGTGCTAGCGACGCAGTTTGGGGCCCACGCGGTGCGGCTGGTACACCATCGCCGGTTTGGCGAAATGATCTGCTATCAGCCGCCGAATTTTAACAGCGTGCCAATTATAGATGCGATTGACCGCTTATCGACCGTAGATCCACGGAGCGCCGCCGTTCAGGCCGCGCGCGCATTGGGGGTGAGCTTTGGCGACCGTTCTGGCGTGGATAGTCCTTTCAGTTCTCCGTTCAGCGAGATGGAGGAGCAGGAAGCTATCGTGGGGGTCGCGGCTTTTGCCCACACCCTCGATCCGGTGGCGGTGTAGCGGAGTGCAAGCATCCGCCGTCAACACGAGACCACGCGACAAGCGCTGTCCCGCGGAAAGCGATCCGGCGATTACCAACATTTCGGACGGTCATGGTCGGCGGGTGGACGGGGGGGCATCGTGCCTGGTGCGGAGCGCCGAACCCTCGCGGGTAACGCAGGTTGCCGGCGGTCCAGCCTGACGAGTCTTTTGGAACTCCGTGAACTCCGCAGAGAATGGGAATGATCTTTGTGGCCGGGACCGTTTTTGCGATACTCCGCCGCCGATCGTAGGGCGATCGGCCGATTGGAGGCGGCGGCGCCTGCGATCGGAGACGGTCACTTGAGTGTTCGCGATGCCCAGCCACACGCTTATTTTTCCTTGCCGGCGAGAAGGCGCCCTGTCGGACGCCTTTTCGCGACGGATGCGGCAGTTGGTCCAGCGATCAGGGGGTACGGCAGAGCTGCTTGCGCCGTGCGGACCGACATTGGAGCACGCCATTCTGACGGGAATGCAAGAGGCGAGGGGGGACACGATTGTGTGCGTCGATCCGGCGGGGGGATACTCGGCGAATAACTTGCCGATGTTTTTGGCTCACTTGGCGCGCGCGGATCTGGTCGTGGGGCGGCGGCGTAGAACGGGTTGGAGCAAGGTCTGGGAGCGGGCGGCGCGATTGCCGCGCTGGTCGCTGCTGGGATTGGACGCACACGACCCCGGCTGCCTGTTTTGGGCGGCGCGGCGCGAGTCGGTGGCGAACCTGCCGTCCAATGTTCGACACGTTCGATATTGGCCCTCGATGGTGGCGCGGCGCGGATACCGAGTGGGCGAGCTGTACGTGGAGGGTTCATCACGGGCCTTTCCAGTCGAATGGCGCGCTTGTTTGCGGTGGCCAATGGACTTGCTGTGCGCCTGGCAGTATTGCCGACGGATTCAAGCCTCGACGGTAGCCGAACGGGGGCCGGCGAAAGATTCCCGCTCGATTTTGCGCTTTCCGAACCAGCAGGCCGTTTGCGAGGCGCCCATTTCTCCAGCCCAGAAGTCCGCATGAAAATCTTTTTTTCCGCCGGCGAGCCGAGCGGCGATTTGCACGGCGCCAATTTGATTCGCCAATTGAAAGCCCGGTGTCCCGACGTCGAGTGCGTCGGCTATGGCGGACCGTTGATGGCCGATGCCGGGTGCGAATTGCATGCCGACCTGACGGCGCTGGCGGTGATGTGGTTTTTGCGCGCGATTCTCAACCTGCACAAGTTCCTGGGGCTGCTGCGGCGAGCCGACAATTACTTCCAGCGCGTCAAGCCGGACGCGGTGGTGCTAATCGACTATCCCGGATTCAACTGGTGGATTGCCCGCCGAGCCAAGCGGCACAACATTCCCGTTTTTTACTACGCAGCGCCGCAGATTTGGGCTTGGGCGAGTTGGCGGGTGGAAAAAATGCGGCGGTTCGTCGATCACGTCCTATGCAGCCTGCCGTTCGAGGAGAAGTGGTTTCGCGAGCGCGGCTGCCGGGCCACGTTTGTTGGGCATCCGTTTTTTGACGAGGTCCGGCAGCACAAACTGGATTTGGACTTCCTGGAGCGGATGGGATCGCGCGCCGGTCCGTTGGTGACGATCCTGCCGGGTTCGCGTTCCCAGGAGGTCAGCGCGAACCTGCATTGGTTCCTGAAGGCCGCGGCACTGGTTCGTGCCCGCGTGCCGGGAGTCCGCTTCGCAATCGCCGCGTTCAAGCCGCAGCATGCGCAGTTTGCGCAGCGGCTGCTCAAAGATAGCGATTTACCGGTTGAAGTGTTCGTCAAGAAGACGCCGGAGCTGATCCGGCTGGCGGAATGTTGCATGGCGGTGTCGGGTTCGGTCTCGTTGGAGCTTCTGTACCACAAGAAGCCGACGGTGATTCTGTACTGGATCAATCGCTTCGCTTACTTCGTGCAGGCGCAGTTCCGCCGGGTGCGATACATTACGCTCGTAAATTTGCTGGTGGCGAAGGAGTTGTTTCCGCGGACTGTGACGCCGTACAACCCGAATGATCCAAAGGACGAACGGGTATTGTTTCCCGAATACCTGACCTGGGAGGACAAATCCTCGCAGATCGCGGGGCAGATCATTCGCTGGCTGCTCGACGACGAGCGCCGGGAGTCGCTGATTGCGGAGCTGGCGAAGCTCAAGGCGAGCATTGCCCACGGTGGGGCCTCCCGCATCGCCGCGGATTTGATTTTGGGGGAGCTGTCGGCGCTGCCGACTCGCGCGCCGCGTCCGCACTTCTTGCCTGGCGTGGGTGCGCCCAGCGGCGCCCGCGCGCGGGGCGAGGACGAGAGCTAAGAAACGTCGATCGATCCGGAGCGTCGGAGCGGATGGAACCCTTCGCCCGGCCCCTGTTGGACGGTATCATTCAGGGGCGGATTGCCGCTTCCCATCTTTTTTTGTTCGCTGGATCGTAGCGAGAAGCGAGACTTGTTCCTCGTTGAACCGGAACCGACCGACTACGATATCCGCTTCCGGCTGTTTGGGGTGCCGGTGCGGGTTCATCCGCTGTTCTGGCTGACGGCGCTGCTGTTGGGCGGCATCGACGATATGCAGCCGAAGCTGGTTTTGCTGTGGATCGTGGTGGCGTTTGTGTCGGTGCTGGTGCATGAGTTCGGGCATGCGGTGGCGATTCGCCACTATGGCTGGCGGCCCTGGATCACCTTGTACGGCCTGGGGGGGCTGGCGTCGTACGAGCCGGGACTTCGCAACACGTACGAATCGTATGCCGGGCGATCGGCCGGCTGGCTGCCGCAGGTTGTAATTGCGTTGGCGGGGCCGCTGGCGGGGTTTTTGTTCTTGGGAGCGATCGTGGCCGGCGTCAAGCTGGGCGGGGGAGGGGTGAACTTTCACTGGGGAGGCCCGACGGGGATTACATGGCGCCTCAGTGGGTTTCAGCAGGCCAACCTGGCGGAGTTGGTCAGATTTCTGATCTTTGCCAACCTCTATTGGGGACTTCTGAACTTGCTGCCGATCTACCCGCTGGATGGAGGCAAGGTGGCGCGGGAATTGGCGGTCGTTTGGGGCGGCCGCCGCGGCGTGGAGTGGTCGCTAGCGGTCTCGATGGCGACCGCCGGATTGGTAGCGGTGTACGCTTTGTTTTTTTGGTCGAAGCCGCTGTTTAGCGTGTTGATGTTTGGATATCTGGCTTTTATCAGTTACCAGATGCTGCAGGCGATTCGGCAGGCGGGTTGGCAGAACTTCCAGGACGAAGACGACGACGATTTTTCCTCAGGAGGTCGCTGGTGACGACAAGCGGGCCGACGGCGGCCTCCGATGCGCCGCCGGAGGGGCGGGTGGTTCTCTTGGGGGCGAGCAATCTGGCTCTCGGCATCTCGACGGTCGCCGGAATAGCGCGCCAGGTTGTCCCCGGGCCGGTTGAATTTCTGGTGGCGATGGGACATGGGCGGTCGTACGTGGCGCGGACCACGGTACTGTCGCGCGAGCTGCCGTCGTTGGCGGAATGCGGATTGTGGGAAGCGCTATCCGTGGACCGGAAGACGCCGACCTGGGCGTTGGTCACGGATGTTGGGAACGACTTGTTTTACGAATTCCCGGTGGACGAGATTCTCCGTTCGGTCGAGGCGGTTCTGGCAAGACTGTGCGCGGCGGAAGCTCGGATCAGTCTGACGCTGCTTCCTCCCACCGGCAGCCAGGGCGCCACGTGGCGGCACCAGTTGTTGCGGAGGTTATTCTTTTCTCGCTGCCGTCTTGGCATGGACGAGCTCTTTCGCCGCGCGGAGGCGTTGGAGGCGGGATTGCAGTTGCTTGGCAAGCGGTATTCCACCGCAGTCGTAGCGCCACGCGCGGAGTGGTATGGCTTCGATCCGATTCACATTCGCATCACGCGGTGGCGCGGGGCGTGGCGCGAAATTCTTTCCGAGTGGTCGACGAGCGAAAAAAAATTTCGCGCGCCGTTCTTCCATCCGCTGCGCTGGTGGCGATTGAACTCGCGCGTGCCGCTGGAGCGCAAGATTTTGGGAATCGAGCAGCGGCAAGCGCAGCCTTCGTGGGTGGGGCCCGACGGGACGGCGTTCAGTTTTTTCTGAGCCGGTCGCGCCATGGCGAGCGGCATTCGAGCGCAAGCGACCGAGCTTCCGCGGGCCTCTGGCTCCATATTTCTCGGGAGTTTTCAGCATTCGTCGCGCATGCCCCACCTTGCGAGCGCACGGCGATGGGTTCCCCTGGCGACTGCGGCGGCGGAGCGCGGCGCGGGGTTGCGATCGAGCGGCGCGACGACGCCGCGCGCGATGCGCCGCGCGTGAACTTGTTTCAACGGCGCGCGCTTGCGCATGGTGATCGCAAGAAGTTTTTGCGCGCTGATCTTGACTTGCGGCGCGCGTGCGCGAAAGATTTGCTGAAAATCATGTTGCACAAATTTTTGGAATGCGTACAAATAGCGAGCAGAGTGCTACACTCGAGTGTGCTGTGAGTTCAACGCGACGAAGTGAAGAGCTCGCGGCATCCTAGGATGGGAACTGTTTCTTGTTTTGTGGCGCGGGGAGCGAGGCAAGCCGATCGAATTCGAAAGGCGATGCCGAGCAAGACGCGCCGGACCTTTTCTGTACGGAGGACGAATCGTGGCCAAGAAGAAGAAGGCCGCCAAGAAGGCGGCGGGTGGAGCGAAGAAGGCTGCCAAGAAATCGCCAAAGAAGGCAGCCAAGAAGAAAGCCGCTAAGAAGAAGATGTAGTCGGCTCTTCGCCACTTGGCGAGTCGACCACTGAGGTTGGCTCGTCCCTTCCTTGATACGACGAGAAAGAGCCGCTGGAGACGATCGAGTCTTCGGCGGCTCTAGTGTTTTTCTGGCCGCAAGTTTTCTTCGGGCCGTCCCGTTCTATCGCCCGTCTTGGCCCGCCAGCAATGTAGATCGCATGCGATCGCGCCGGTTCTCGGAATGCATGGGGAGCAGGCAGTGGCAATGACGGGACCAAGCGTTAAAATCGAGCGCGGCTGCCGGGTGGTGCGCCGCGCACCGGTCAGAAACCGATGACGCGATCGCGGCCCGGCAAGACCTATCGCCTGGTTTGTTTTCCCGTTTCAAGCACATTGCCGCTGCCATGTCCGTCGCAATTTCGTCCACGACCGCTCAATCGCAACTCGACGCCGCTTTGACCGCCGGAAAGATATCTCGCGGCGCGGCGGACAACATCCGCATCTGGCTGACGGATCCTCGTTACTCGGATTACGCTCCCGAGGTGATTCGCCAGATTGCCGAGGGGATGTGGAAGGAACTCGACGACGTCTTTTGGACGGTGATTCCGTTTGGGACTGGCGGTCGCCGGGGACGTATGTACCCAGTAGGCTCGAACGCGATCAATGACCGGACGATTGGGGAAAGCGCGCAGGGGGTCGCGGACTATGTCCGCCGCCAATTCCCGGAGCGGAAAGACCTATCGTGCGCGATTGCGTACGACACTCGGCATCGGTCGCGCCATTTTGCCGAGTTGTGCGCTGAGATTTTGGTCGCCGCCGGTTTCAAGATCTATTTTCTGGATGGCTTTCGCAGCACGCCGGAGTTGTCGCTGGCCGTGCGGCACAACCGCTGCGACTGCGGCATTATGGTCACGGCCAGTCACAATCCGCCGAGCGACAACGCGGTGAAGGTGTATTGGTCGAGCGGGGTTCAGGTGCTTCCCCCGCACGACGCAGGCATCATTCAGTGCGTCATGTCGGCCGGCCGGTTGGAGCGCGTACCGTTTGAGACGGCGGTTCAATCCGGCCGGGTCGTGTTTTGCGAACCCGAGGTCGACGCAGCCTATCTGGCGGCTATTCACGCTCAATCGTTACCCGGCCCGCGCGAGTTGCGGATCATTTATTCGCCGCTGCATGGCGTGGGGGCGAGCGCGTTCTTGCCATCGCTGGCGGCGGATGGATTTGTGGACGTGGAGTTGTTTGGTCCGCACGCCACGCCGGATGGGGATTTTCCCAACGTTCCGGGCCATGTGTCGAACCCGGAAAATCCGGCGGTGTTCGACATTATTATCAAGCGGGGACAGGAGGCGAGGGCCGATCTGATCTTGGCGAGCGATCCCGATGCGGACCGGTTGGGCTGCGCCGCGCCGCTCACAGGGGATCCAAGCGGCCCATGGAAAACTTTGACCGGCAATCAAATCGGCGCGTTGTTGGCCGAGTACGTGCTAAGCGTGCGGCAAAAGATGGGTTCGCTGACCGCCAGTCATTACATCGCCAAGACCCTGGTCACGACCGAAATGATCCGGCGGATTGCCGAGGCGTATGGCGTGCGAACGGTGGGTGATTTGCAGGTCGGTTTCAAGTGGATCGGCCAGGCGATGGACGAGTTTGGTCCCGAGCGGTTTGTTTTGGGCTGTGAAGAGTCGCACGGCTATCTGATTGGGGCGCACGTCCGCGACAAGGACGCCGCAGTCGCTGGGATGCTGCTGGCGGAACTTGCCGCGCAAGTCAAGTCCACCGGTCAGACGCTGCACGACAAGCTCGATTCGTTGTATTGGCAGTATGGATACCATGCGGAACGCCAGGTGTCGTTGACCATGCCTGGGTCGCAAGGGATGAAAGACATGCAGGCGATCATGGCGAGGCTGCGTTCCGGGCCGCCGTGGGAGGTAGGAGGTTTGAAGGTGGCGATGGTGAGGGATTTCGTTTCGCTCACCGAAACCGCGCCCGGCGGGGTTGCCAAGGCGTTTGTCGGTCCGCCGGGAGAGATGGTGATTCTGGACCTTGGCATCCCTGGCAATTATGTGGCAGTGCGTCCCTCGGGCACCGAGCCGAAGATCAAGCTGTATATGTTCACCTTCGAGCCGCCGGAGCAGATCGCCAATTTGGAGGAGACGAAGCAGGCGATGGGGGACCGACTGGGGCGAATGGAGCGGGATCTTTCGGCTTTTGCCCGGTCAAGCAAATAGGCGGCGGAAACTACCGCCTCGGTTGGCGATTTCGTTGTCAATTGGCAGTAATATGGCTGTAATACTGACAAACAGCCGCGCGTCCCAGCCGCCTCTGGGGCCAGGCGTCTCCGGGACCGGCCTGTTGGGCGGACCGTAAGTCCTTACGCGGTCTGTTTCTCCGATCAGGCGGCGCGGGCGGAATCCGGGGAGGAAATGTTTGACATGGATACCTGCTGGTCGATACATTAGTTTATGGTGAAGAGGAATAGGTAGGCTCCGTTATCTCGTCATTCGACCCATAGAGGTCGGGAGCCTGGAGAGAGGAGCCATTGGGTATTGGAAGTTGAGGGGACGACAGGGCATTCGCGCTGTCGCCGGTTAGCGGTCATTTCGGTTGGGCCCGTTCGCATTGAATCCCGTTCGCCTGCAGGTCGTGGTCAATTCAATCGCGCGCCTTACTGGTTGAGCGTTCCCGTGGATTCGAGACGCAGCCCGTCGGAACAGAGAGTAAGGGAAGTCGATTATGGCGAAGAACGACGCCGTATGGGGCATCGATGTTGGGCAATGCGCGCTGAAGGCCATTCGCTGCCGGTTGGGGCAGGATGGGCAACGCCTTACGGCGGAAGCGTTTGACTTCATCGAGTATCCCAAGATTCTTAGTCAGCCCGACGCGGATCCGGTCGAGCTGGTGCGCGAGGCGATTACGCAGTTTCTGTCGCGCAACTCGGTGAAGGGGGACCGGGTAGCCATCTCGGTGTCTGGGCAGAATGGTCTGGCGCGGTTCATCAAGCTGCCGCCCGTCGAAGCGAAGAAGATCCCGGACATCGTCAAGTTCGAGGCTCGCCAGCAGATTCCGTTTGCCCTGGAGGACGTCGTCTGGGATTACCAGCAGATGGCGGGGGGGAGCGAAGAAGAGGGGTACGCGCTGGAGACGGAGGTCGGCCTGTTCGCGATGAAACGGGACATCGTCTTTCGCGCGCTGCGGCCGTTCACGGACGCGGGGATCGAAGTCGACTTTGTGCAGCTTACTCCGATCGCGCTTTACAACTATATCGTCTTCGACCAGATGCAGAACTTGCCGCCGCCGGACAAGTTCGACGCCGACGATCCGCCGGAGAGCGTGGTGGTGATGTCGCTAGGGACCGATACGACGGACCTGGTGGTGACAAACGGATACCGCGTCTGGCAACGCAGCATTCCGATTGGCGGCAACCACTTCACGAAGGCGATTACGAAGGAACTGAAGGTTACGTTTACCAAGGCCGAGCACCTGAAGCGGACCGCTTTGCGCACGGACGAGGCCAAGGCGATCTTCCAGGCGATGAAGCCGGTGTTTTCCGACCTGGTTACGGAAGTGCAGCGGTCGATCAGCTTCTTTGGGAGCCTGAACAAGAGCGCCAAGATTGGGCGCATCGTGGCACTCGGGAACACGATGAAGCTGCGGGGCTTGCAGAAATACTTGCAGCAGAATCTGGGCATCGAGGTGCAGGAGGTCGAGTCCTTTAAGCATCTGGGCGGACCGTCGGTGGTCGGATCGGCGGGGTTCAAGGAGAACGTGCTGGGTTTTGGCGTCTGCTATGGGCTGGCGATCCAAGGCTTGGGCGCGGGGTCCCTGTCGACGAATTTGCTCCCGGAAGAGATCTTGCGGGATCGGATGTGGCGGGAGAAGCGGCCGTGGGCGTTGGCGGCGGTGGCGTCGTTGGTCGTGGGGTGCGGCGTTGGATTCATGGGGCATTGGAATTCCTGGTCGGCGGCGCGACCGACCGACGAGTATGTGAAAGCGTTCAAGGCGCTCGATGACGTTTCCAGCGAATCGAGCCGGCTGCAGACCGAGATCGACAACGCCAAAAAGGATTATGAGAAGGTCATCGAAACCGGCGGACGCCTGGCCAATATTGCCGAGCGGCGGGTGCTGTGGCTGGAACTGCTGAAGGTGATCAACGAGTGCATGCCGTCGGATCCCCGTGGCAAGCCCAAGCCGACGGATCTAAGCCAGCGCAACGAGTTGCATATTGACTCGATCGATTGCGAGTACCAACCGAAGTTGGACGAATGGTGGACGGACGTAAAGGAAAAGCGTCCCAAGACGGGCGCGCCAACGGCATCGACCGGGGGCGTTTCTGCCGACGCCGCGGCGGCTTCTCCGGACGCTGCGGCGCCAGCCGCCGCTGGAACGGACACTGCGCCGGCCGCGGGAACTGGAGCAACGCCGGATGCCGGAGCGACGCCGCCGGCCGCCGGGGCGGAGGTGGCCACTGCCGGGACGGGAGACGCGCCGGCGGGAGAAGCGGGCGCACCGGGAGAAGCGTCCGGGGGCGAGGCAGGGCCGACGGGAGAGGGGTGGGTGATTCAGATTCGCGGATTTCACTACCACAACAAAACTCGTGGCAATGAAGGCGCGCAGTTCGTTCGAAACACCTTGCTGAAGAATTTGGAGGAAAAGGTGATCGAACTCCCCATTCCTGGAGGGGGCACGGAACGGATTTCGGTCAAGGATTTGGGGATCAGCTATCCAACTCTGACATCTACCCGGGGACCTCAAGCGGTCACGATTGAAGAGCCGGGTTCGACCGCGGCCGACGCGCAAAGCGGAGAAGTGGTCAAAACCACGCAGATCGACCAACTCGATTTCACCATCCAATTTTGCTGGATGGAAACGCCGCGGAGCAAACGGTTGGAGGCCGCGGCGAAACGCAAACAAGAAGCGAAACAAGCCTCGGATTCCGTTGCCGCCACTTCCACATCGGAGAAGCAACCGTGAACAAGCTCAAAGAAATTGGCGCGGTGCTAAATCGCCATCTGTTTTGGATTCTGTGCGGGTTCGTGTCCTTGCTAGCGCTGGCCTCCTGGTACATGGGGACGAGCAGCATTGCGCAAGAGTTCAAAGTCAACAAGGACAAGATCAAAGAACAGGCCGCCAAGGGGAAGACGGTGCTCGACGTCGCGCAGCACCCGAATGACGATTCCGCCAAGAAGGTTGTCAGTCTTACCACGGAGCAGAAGAAGAAGGTCGCGGAGGCCTGGAAGACCTTGTACGCGCAACAGAGGGCCGCGGTTTACCGTTGGCCGGAAGAATTGGGGGCGGATTTCATTCAGACCGTCGATGGCCCGAACGGCGTGCCGGCGGACGTGCCGGAAGAGCTGCGCGAGCGGTATATGGCGCATGTCAAATTCGAGTTCAAGAAGCTCGCCGAGATCATGGACGCGGAATGGATTGATTCCTCGCTGAGCGCGGATGCGGTTCCGGTGGGACGGCTAGAGAACGAGCTGGCGGGGAAGGCGCCTACTCATAAGTTGATTTGGAATGGGCAGGCCGATCTCCAGACGCCGTATCTTTTTTCCGAGCCGCCCACGGCGACGATGATGAAGCTGGTGCAGGAGGAATTGTGGGTGATGCGGGCGCTGGCGGAGGTGATCGCCAAGACGAACGAAGGGTCGCAAGGCGCCCACGACGCCGCGATCACCATGGTGGAAGACCTGGCGGTGGCCTATCGGGCCGCCGAGGAATTTCCGAACGGAACCGGGGAAATGCGCATCTCCACGGTGAACGAGCGGATCATGCCTGCCCCGATCGAAGGGGGGAATGAAACCGAAGGGGTGGGACCGGGTGGCCGCCTCGCTCGGCCGCTGCGGTCAAGCGTAACGGTCACGGCGGGGGTGAGCGCCCGCCGCGGGCGGGGTCGGGACTATATGGCGCCTGCGCCGTCCACGGCGAAGTCGGCCGACGCAACTCCGACCTCCCGAGAGGATGAATGGAAAGAGTGGCGGTACGTGGATTGGAAGTGCAAGCCTTTGACGAAAGAGGAACTGGCGACTCCTCCATTTACGGAATTTTCGCTGATGCCGTGGAAAATTCGGGTGACGGCCCAACACGATCGAATCGACGACTTGCTGGTGGCGGTGCGGAATTCGCCGCTGCCGCTCGAAGTGCGGCAAGTGCGGATCAATCCGCAAGTATCGAGCGATGCATTCCTGGCCGGTCCTGGTCCGAGCGCCGGTTCGCAGCAGGAGGCCGGACGACTGGCCACGGTGACGACGGGCAGCGCCGATCCGGACAAAAACGTCACGCTGGAAGTGCGAGGCATTGCCTACCTGATCAATCCGCCGGACCTGGCCGCGGTGGGGGTATCCGTGGACGGTGCAGGAGACGAGACCGCTCCGGCGGCCGATGGCTCAAGTCCGCCGGCTGCGGCTGTGGAACCCGCGGCGAGCGGCGACGATAACGCTGCCACGGCAGATGCTGCGGCGACGGACACTACAACTACGGACGCTGCCAAAGCCGCCGCCGCGAAAGGCGGCGCGAGCACCTCGCCGCCCGCCCCCGCACCCCCAGAGTCACCCCCGGCCGCTGCACCGAGCGCTGCGCCAGCCGTCGATCCAAGCGCTAGTCCGGCCGAGCCTGCCGCGGCCACGACGGCGCCGCCGGCGCCAAGTTGAGCGAGCGGTCGGGAGATTTCAGAACAGACCTAGGCTAGTGGAAGTCAACGATCATTTGTCCGGTCGAGCCGATGCACACGAGAACGGCGCGGGCGTGGAATCGATGAACAGGGAGTCGAGAAAATGAGTGCCAAGTCGAGCGCGCATGGCGACGGGATCAAGGGCTTGTTCGTTAAGCATGGCGAGAAGGTCGTGTTTGGCCTGACGGTGCTGTTGGTCGGATACCTGTTCTGGTCGGCGTTTGGCCTGGGCGGAGTCGAAAGTGGTTCCAAGCCGGAAGCATTGTCGGATCTGGCAAAAGCGGCCAGCGAGAAGATCGCCAGCAGCGAGTATAAGCCGGACCTGACGCGGATCGATTTCGACATCAACCAGGGAGAGGTTTCGAAGAAGGACTACAACGCCAGCGTTCCGTGGCGACCGACGAAGGAAGGCCCCCCGAAGCGGAAGGATCCCAACCTGTTGCCGGTGGAAGATTTGCGGGCCACGGGTGTGATGATGATGATTCCGCTCAAGGAGTCCGCACCCGAGGTGGCCGATGGTTCGAAAGTCGAGATTCCCACGCCCGTGCGGTCCACGACCAAGGCCAGGCCCGAACTGTATCCCGGCTACCCGCAGCGGGGTGGCTCGAAGGCCCCCCCGTCGTACCCTGGTCAGCGGCCGCGCCGCGGGGGGGGGGAGAGCGGATTGGAGGGAGGCTTCCCGCCGCGGGCCGGTAATCGGAATAAGGGCAAAGAGGAGCCGGAGGTTCCACAGCCGGATTTGACGGAGGTCGTGCGGCCCAAGCCCGGCATGCAGGCGGTGGGGTCGAAATCGGAAGTGCGGGCGGGAGTGCTGGTGGTAGGGCGCGTGCCGTTCAATAAGCAGCTTGAGGAATATCAGCGCACGTTTTTGGATGCGATGCTGCCGGAAGGACATCCGCCGGAGAGCGACGTGCCGGCGTACGTGTGGCTGCGGGTCGAGCGGGCCGAGGCCCCGGCGGCGGGCCAGCAACCCTCGTGGAAGCAGTTGGATACGAAGAAGGCATACGCCGAGCGAAATCGATGGTATAGCGTGGCTGAGGAACTTGTCGACCAGGCGTTTGTGGATCCGATGGTTAGCTGGCCTTTACCAGGGCTGTTCATGCGAGATTGGGGACGGCTTTCGACCCATCCTTCAATACCGTTAATGAACTTGAATGGCGACCTCGTAGATTCGACGAGCGGCACGGACGAGGAAATGCTTGATGCGATCCCGGAAGGGCTCGATTTGGGCGATGGCAAGGGGGCCAAGAGCGGCGCGGCGGGCAAGGATGGGGCGGCTAGAGCCAATGCCGCCAATGGAGGGACCGTGGGAACCGAAGCGGCCCGCGCGGACGCGATGAGCAATTCTCCAGTGGCCCCCACCCGACTGTTCCGGTTCTTGGACATGGACGATATCGTGCCGGGCAAGCAGTACATTTACCGCGTTACGCTGGTCTTGGAAAATCCGAATTACCAGGTCGATTTGGCTGCGCTCGCCGATCCCAAAGGGGCCGCCAGCCAGTATCGCTTTTCCTCTCCGAGCGCGCCGACCGCTCCGGTTACGGTTCCCACCGAGCGTCGATTGCTGGCGACGGCTTCGAAGCCGGCGAAGGCGTTTACTGAATCCCACGGCGACTTCCAGTTCATGACCTGGGATAAGACCACGGGGTTGCAAGTGGCCAAGGAGTTCAAGAGCTTGCCTTTGGGGGGCGCTGTGGATTTCGTGCAAACGGTGAAAAATATTTACAACCCGATCACCGGCCGCCCGGACACGCTGGAGAATTTCAATTTCCGGTATCCCGATCCCGTGCCTCCGTTGCTGGTTGATGTTCGTGGGGGGGACCCGGTGCCGGGAGGGAAGCCGCGGGACCGCGTCAACGAACCGGCCGAATTGCTATTCGTGGACGGGCAGGGGCGCCTGATACACAGTTCGGAGGGTCGCGACCGCCCGCTCTTCAAGCATTACGAAACCTTCTTCGTCGAGAAGGTGGAGGAGGTGGACGAGGGAGGGTTGCTTCCGCCAGAAGCCGAACCTACGCGCGGTCGCCGGCCGCCGACGGAGCGACGTTAGATTGGATTTTTGGGAGGCGGCCTGGTCAGGATCGCGCGTGAGAACGCGCGAGTGCTTCCCCATGGTCTATAGCCAATCGTTGGCCGAGCGAATACGCCTCCAATTCTCCGGCCGCCGCGATATAATCGAGCGGCGGATGTTTGGCGGGGTGGGCTTCATGCTTCGCGGCCATCTGTGCGTTGGGGTATGGCAAACCTCATTGATCGCGCGGGTTGGACCCGAGCAGGCGGAGGGCGCACTGAGTGAACCAAACGTTCGGCCGTTCGACGTTACCGGCAAACCGATGCGCGGTTGGATCCTGATCGAGGCGGAAGCGATCGACGAGGATATCCAATTGGTGCGTTGGATCGAACTGGCCCAGGATTTTGTGAGCACCCTCCCTCCCAAGTAACAGCCGAACCGCAGGCGCCGAACCGCGGACGTTTGTCTGTGGCTGGGGCCTACGGTGGTCCGCTTTCCAATGCAGATCGAGACGCTCAACCGCTACTTGGAAAATCCGGTCGCCGGAACCGCCTGGTTGAGTGGCAGATCGGAAGAGC
>JALHPA010000004.1 GCA_022842745.1 Pirellulales bacterium | reverse complement strand
GGGGGGCGTTGGGGCGGGGCTTCATGGGCGAGGACGCCCATGCCACGGGGCGGGCTTCATGGGCGAGGACGCCCATGCCACGGGGCGGGGCTTCATGGGCGAGGACGCCCATGCCACGGGGCGGGCTTCATGGGCGAGGACGCCCATGCCACGGGGCGGGCTTCATGGGCGAGGACGCCCATGCCACGGGGCGGGCTTCATGGGCGAGGACGCCCATGCCACGGGGTGGGGCGGGGCTTTGACGGCCGGCCACTGATGCCGCTGCGCGCTTGTTAGCGGCTGGCGGCGGTGTCTGGAGAGGGGAATTGTTTGTCGATTTGGGCCGCTGCTTGGAGCTGCAGGCGGGCCAGCTCCGCGCCCAAGCTGGCCGCGGAACGACGCGCATTGGAGACTTGCGTTTGGGCGGCATCCCGCTGCTTTTCGATTTCTTTCACCAGGCCGAGGATTTTCGCCACGTCGGACTGGAGATGTTCGAAGTCGAATTTGAGCTTGGCGACTTGTTGCTGGCGGTGCTGGATGTCGGCCTTGACGAGCGCGATCGATTTGTCGATGTCGGACTGTTCTTGACGGGCGCTGGCGATGGCCAGGTTCAACTGTGCGGTTTGCCTGCGCGTCTCGCGGAGGGCGGAGGGATAATCCCTTAGGGGGCGGTGGTAGACTTTTTCGACCAACTGGGCTTTGCCGCCGTCGATCAGAGCCTGGGCAGTTTGAGCGTCGAAAGCGGCGACATCATCGACATTGAAGCGCAGTTCGTTGGGCGCGGCAGGAGGAGCGTCGCCGGCGGCTGGATCGGCGGCTGGATCGGCGGCGGCGTCTGGAGAAGCGGGGTCGGCGGCGGGAGGAGCGGCCGGCGCGGGGGCCGCGCCGCCGGGAGGGGGGGGCAAGGGGATGACGTGCTCTTTGGTGAACTTGATCTTGAACCAGACCTGGTCGGGCGGGTCTTTGGGGTCGGCTTTTTGTCCGTGGCGGACGAATTGCCGCTTGAGTTCGGGCGGGAGCGACTTGGGGAAAAGAATATCCAGGCGGCGCTCGTCCATTCCAGCGTAGGCTTCGTAACTATCCTGGGGAGTCACTTCGTAGGCGACGAGTTCGCCGCTGGGGGGGGGGACGATTTTCGGCCCAGGATTGAGGGAGGCAAGCTCCATTTTTCGATTGGCGGCGTCGACCTTGGCGGCGGAATACTCGCCCAAATATCGGCCGGGAACACGTTCGGCGATCGAGCGCTGCTCAAAAACCGCGAAGGTGCTGTTGGGGGAGACGGTTAGAGGGTCGGGCTGGTCGACGCTGACGTTGAGGCCGGTTTCGGTGACCCGGTCGATGCGAATGCGTTCGATGACGCGCCCGCGGCCGTACAAAGCCCGGTAGACGTCGGCTTTCAATTGGGCGAGGCTCTTGGAGGGTGCGCCCGCGGCGCTGGGATCGGCGTCGGGCGGGGCGCCATCCGCGGCGACGTTAGGATTGGGGGCGTCTGGATTAGCGGCGTCGGGATTAGCAGCATCTGGGGCCGCGCCGTCACCGGCGGCGGGTTCAGCCGCAGGTTCAGCGGCAGGATCAGCGGCGGGTTCGGTGGGGTCGCCCGCGGGGAGCGGATCGGGAGCGCCCGTACCCATGAGCAGTTCTTCGTGCTGCTGCTGAGCGGCGGCGAGGGCCGTTTGGAAGGCGTTGACTTCGGCGCGCCATTCGGAGTGCGTTTTTAGGGTGCGGGCTGCGAGATAGAGGAACGTTACCGCGGCCAACAGGACAAAAATGGCCAGGGTGATCGTGTGGGCGCGCCACACGTTACGGCCCAGAATCACTGCGGTGATCCCCAGTAGCAGCAGGACCCCCAGAAATATGGGGACAATCATATCCATGGTGCGAAAGGCCCTCTGCTCCGCGCGCCGCCGAAGATGAACTGAGTTTTCGCGGGCAGAACGCCCGCTCGCCGCCCATCAGGCGGCGTCAACCGTTACGGCCCAACCATGCGCAATGGGTCGCACCGCAACCGTGCGCAATTTCTTAATGGGACAGGAAGTTGCGCAATTTTTCCGAACTTTGATGATAAACGGGGCAAACCAGGGTGTCAAGGAATTCTGTCGCCCTTCGGGGGGGGTGAGTCGGACCTAAAGCGGCAAATGTTATGGATTTAGGAACGGACAATTACAGGCCGCGTTGGCTCACATCGACAATACTGCAACCGACGATGGCGTTGAGGCCGAGTTCCTGCGCTCGGGCGAGAACCTGGTCGTCGGAGGTACCGGGATTGAGCCAGAGTTCGTCGCAGCCTTTGGCGGCAATTTCGTCCAGCACGGGCAGGAGCGCGGAGGGGCGCAGGTAGACGCTGATCCGATCGAAGTGATCGACCGGCACGTCCGCCAGGCGGGTGTAGGCGGTGCGCCCTTCGACTTCTCCCCCGCGCGGGTTGACGGCGTAGACCTCGTAGCCTGCGAGTTCATGGGCGTGCAGGCTTTGGTTGGAGAATTTGGAGCGGTCGGCGCTGGCGCCAAGGATAGCGCAGGTTGGTTTTTTGGAACGGCTGGGCATTGGAATTGCCTGCTATGGAGGGCGTGTTGGATTGTGACTAGCTGCGAAGGCATGTGTCCTGGCGGCGGTCATGGAGGTTGCGTGCGGTGCATGGTTATTGGCAAGCAAAAGCTGGGCCGAGGGGTGGCGAGGCCCGATGGGCGGCCGATTGTCGGGCTGAAAATCATCGGGTATGCTGCGCGGAGCCGCGAAGAACACGTTGCACAGTCGAAAAAGCTCAGTCGTAAAAAAGGAGATCCCTCATGGCTTATGCCTTGCCTGCGTTGCCGTATCCGTTTGACGCCCTGGAGCCGCATATTGACGCGCGGACCATGGAGATTCATCACGGGAAGCATCATAACGCGTATGTGACGAACCTCAACAAAGCGATCGAAGGGACCGATTTGGGGAACCAACCGATCGAATCGCTGGTGGCGAAGATTGATGCCGTGCCGGAGAACATTCGTGCGGTGGTGCGGAACAACGGCGGGGGGCACGCGAACCATTCGCTGTTTTGGACGATCATGGGGAAGGGAAAGGGGGGCGAGCCGACCGGTCCTTTGGCGGATGCGATTCAGAAGGAGTTGGGGGGCTTTGCCAAGTTCAAGGAGGACTTCGCCAAGGCCGCAACGACGCGATTTGGCAGCGGGTGGGCCTGGCTATCGGTCGACAAGACGGGGAAGCTGACGGTGGAAAGCACTCCCAATCAGGATAGTCCGCTGATGCATGGGAACACGCCGATTTTGGGGTTGGACGTGTGGGAGCATGCGTACTACTTGCTGTATCAGAATCGGCGTCCGGATTACATCACGGCGTTTTGGAACGTGATCGATTGGCCGGCGGTGGCGGTGCGGTATGCGAACGCGACGAAATAGCGGGCAGAAAAATTAACGGTCAGAAGCAGTGGCCGGCACTAGCCGACGGGGCAGGTTGCTGGGAGAGGAACCCAACGCGGAGTCCGAGCAACCTGGATCGGTCCCGCAGCTGTCGAGGTCTGCAGCCGGCGAGGTTTGCAGCCGTCGAGGCTTTTCGTGTCATTCGAGCACGCTCGCCAGCCGGGAATCGGTTGGCGAGCGTTGCTGTTCTACGGTTCGTTGCATGCGGACTTTTCAGGTGAGCGCGAGCGCGCGATTTCGCGCGCTCGATCTGGGTGCATCCGATAAGAAGGCACCGCACTTTTTGAATCTTGGCTCGGCGGCTGGAGCAATGCGCAATGTCGCGACGGCGGCTGCATGGGAAACGGGCAGCGCACGTGGGATTTGTTAAAGGAGAACCCGCCTGCGCGAATCCGACAAAGTTCGGAAACTATTGAGCCACTTCTGTTTACACCGCGAACGGGGCGCTGTCCGGCGGGACACTTAACTGAGTGGCACAGCGATTGCTTTTCAGGGGCGTATATTCAAGACGGCGCCCGATGCCGAGCACCGTCACCGACAATCGCCACGCCATCGATCAAGAGGGAACGCGTGTGTGGGGGGTGTCACGAGCTGCAGACTGGGAATTCGTTGGGCGTTTCCCAGTCGTTCCGCTAACGGCCGGTACAAGTCAGCTCGTGACACCCTATTTTTTTGCCGCTGGGCGGACCGATCGCGGCAAGTTCTCTTTCCTTCGTCTTCGGCTCTTGCCTGGGCCGTAAGGATGCCCCAATGGCTTGGGTGGGCGCTCCGCCTAGTCCGCCCAAGCCGGGGCGTTTCCCAAACTGTTATTTGGGTCGGGCGATTTCCGGTAGGGTCTCGGGCTTGTATTCGTGGCTCCGTTTTCGGAGGACGGTGGCGGAGAGGATGCGATCGGGTGGAATAGGAGTGGGTTTGCCTTTTTCCACGACGACCCGGCGGATTTTGGCCAGGACGTCCATTCCTTCGAGGATTCGGCCAAAAACCGTGTGCTTGCCGTCGAGGTGGGTGTTGGGGACGAAATTGAGGAAGAATTGCGAACCTCCGGTATCGGGTCCGGAGTGGGCCATGCTGAGCGTGCCGCGGAAGTTCAGGCGGTGGTCGGGGCGGGTGCATTCGCACTTGATGCGGTAGCCTGGCCCTCCCTCGCCGTCTCCTTGGGGATCGCCGCCTTGGGCCATGAAGCTTGGGAGAACGCGGTGGAAGGGGGTTCCGTCGTAGACTTTCTTTTCGACGAGGCTGATGAAGTTGGCGACGGTGTTGGGGGCTTCGTTTTCGAAGAGTTCAACGACGATGTCCCCCTGGGTGGTATGGAGCTTGACGCGGGGAAGGTCGTCGGCTTTGGCTTCGGCCTGGCGGAGCTTTTTTTCTCGATCCCATTGGGTGAGCAATTGGTTGGCGTTGGCCACCATTTGGGTGGCGCGCTCGTCGAGCTTGCCATCCATAGCGGCGTTTAAGAGAGGAGCGACGCGGTCGAATTGGTTGGCCCGCACGGCGGCGTCGGCCGCGAGGGTGGCGACGGCGGCCGGCTCGAACTTTTGTTCAAGGAGGACGCGCGCCAGTCGCAGCGCCTCTTCGTAGTTGTCGCGGGACATTTCCGACTTGGCCATCATGAAAAGCAATTCGCCGGCGGAGCGACTCCGCGGATCGGCGGCGATTAGTTTTTCCGCGGCGGATTTGAGCTTCGGTTCGATCGCCAGTCCCTGTTCCACGATGGAGCGGTATTGTTGCTCGAGGGCGGGGCGTTCTCCGGCGGGGGCCTTGGCGTAGCGGGATTGCAGTTCGCCAAGTTGTTTCAGAATGTCCTTCCAATCGGCGTTTTGTTTATCGAAATCTGCCTGCGCGGCGGCCGCGGAGGGGGACTTGGGGGGATCGGCCTGGCCGGCGGCGGGTCGATGGAGGGGGAGGGAAGCGAGCGCGGCGAGCGTCAGGAGCGCGCCAGGACGAATACGGGTGGAAATCATGTGGATCGTTACGGAGGACGTGGGAGGGAAAACGTGGCCGGATCGCCGACGAGCGACGGCCGACTGGATTCAATTTATCCCGTGAGGGACGGTCCGTTAAGACGTCGAACGGATCCGAGCGGCGGCAAGCGTCGTGGATGGAAGACACGAGGCGAGGCGAGGGGCAAGCATGGCGTGCGCCCCGCCCAAGGTTGCAAGCTGGCGATCAGCCGACGCCTGATGGAAGTCCTGCCGCGGCCGCGTTTCGCTTTGTCAGGCGCCACAGGCCGAGGAGGCAGAGGAGGGACAATACGATGGTGGACGGTTCGGGGACGCCGTTTACAGGACCGGCCTGTAAGCCACCTCCGGCGCCGCGGCCGAAGGCGTTGTCCACGACGAGGTAGTCCGCGGCGTCGACCGTGCCGCTGAAGTTTGCATCGCCTTTGAAGGGGCCGCCCTGGGTGGCCTGACCGAAGTTATTATCGATGACGAGATAATCGGCGGCGTCGACCACGCCGTCGAGGTTGAGGTCGCCGAAGTAGGTGTACTTGGCAATGATCTGGTTTGTTCCCGTGAGCGGCACGCCCAGCCAGTCCGTGGCGCCTTCTAGAGCGTTGTCGAACGGAGCGTGGACCGTGAGCGGAAATTCGCCCGGTGGGACGAGCGAGCGGGCGTGGCTGGAGACGATTTTCGCGGTGTTGGGAAAATCGCCGAGGCCGTCGACGATTTGCTGGCGGATGGAAGCGAGGGGGGAATCGCCGGTGTAGTTGAGCACGAGGTCGTTGTCGTTGAGGTCGAGGGCGGAGTCGGGGGCGATGGTTAGTTCCGAGAGGACCGCCATTCCGGCGGCCGTGCCGTCGGGGGAGAGAGCCAGGCGGCTGGCGGGGCCGCCGATGACCGCGGCGGAAGCGATGAGGCCATCGAAGGTGTAGCGGGAGTTCGCGGGGACTTCGACGCGGGTGGAGGGACCTTGTTTGGCGAGGAGGGCATAGTCAAAGGGGAGCACGGTGATCGACGCCGCGGCGAGGCGTTGGAAATGCCACTCGCCGCGGAAGGGACCGGCGGCGCCGACGTCGAAGTCGGCGCCCGAGGAGGGGACCGCGAGCCGCAAGCTGGCTGGGTCGGTCAGGGGGATGGTGTCGGTGAGGTCGGAGGTATTGACGACCCAGGATCCCCAGGCGAAGTCCCAAGGAGTGATGCCGCGGAGATCGAGATTCGGGTTGACGCCGTAGGTGGCGGTGGCATCGACGGTGGGCAGGGGGAGCTTGCTTTGGGAGGGAAAGGCAGCGTTGTAGAAGCGATTGCCAGAGAAGACGAACGTTTTGGGGAGGGTGCCGGGACCGACGTTCACCGCGTCATCGAGATCGAAGCCGTTCCAGACGAAGAGGTTTTCCTTGAAGACGCCCTTTTGGGTGTCGATGAAACCGGGCTGCCAATTCTCTCTGAGAATCCGCACGGCATAGAGGCTGGGGCGATAGACGACGTTGTTGCGGAAGAGTCCGTCCTCGGTGTTGATGAAGCTGACGGCGGCGCGGATGCCTTGGCCCTGATTGCCATTGTGGAGGATGACGTTTCCTTCGGCGACGATTCCGCGCGCTTCGACGGTTCCGGGGGGCTGGGGTCGAAAGAATTGCAGGCCGGTTTCGCCGCCGATCTGGATCGCTCGCTCGTTGGCGTTGACCAGGCGATTGGCCCGGATAACGACATTGGCCGAGCCCCCCTTGGTCTGGATGCCGGTCCCGGAACCGGGGTTGGTGTTTTCCAGATAGGATCGTTGGATGAGGCCGTTATGGGCACCGACGAGGTCAATGGCGGTGTCGCTCGGGGCCCAACCGACGATTTGTGCGCGGTCGATGAGGAAGTTGTCGACGCCGGCCATTTTGATGGCGTTGCCCCCCCCTTTTCGCAGGGTGAGTCCGAGCAACCGAATGTCGCTGGAGGTCTGGATGATTCCCCCGGCGACGTCGTCGATATTGATTCCATTGAAGGCGGCATTTTCGACGACGAGATCGCGCAGTTCGATGCCCGTTACGCGGCTCATTTTTATACCTTCGCCGACTCCGGCGGCGTCGATGATGCCCGGATTGGCCGGGTCCAGGCTACGGACGCGCAGATCCTGCTTGCCGATGAATTCGAAGCGGCCGGCGTAGCGGCCGGGACTTAGGACGATCTCATCGCCCGGTCCGGAGGCGAGGATGGCGGTGTGGAACTCGGCGGCGGTCGAGACTTCCCGCGTGGCGGCCTGGGCGGGAAGCTGGAAGGCGACGGCGAGCAGGGCGCAAACGGCTGGAGCGCAGCGTATTTTTTTGATTGTGGGACGCGTCGCGCCAAGAGAGGCAACGGAAGCGGCGGTAACACGAAGTAACATCAATCGGAAGTTGTGCCAGATCACTTGGAGTTCCCTTCATCAAGCGGCCCGCAGCGGTTCATTCGTCGACAAGCGCGATTGCTGGGAAACGGCTCGGCGATCGAATCGACGAACGACTGAGGGCCTGGTTGCGACTCAGAGGCGCGCTGGATCAAGCGCGCCAGTGTTTGAATTCGTCGACCATGCGGAGGACATCATCGCGTTTTTTCTCGAACACTGCAAATAGCGCGATGATGAGGATTCCGGTCACGATACCGGTGGCGGCCCAGATCCAGGTTTGTTCCAGGTCCACGGCGGCGTGCCAGATGACGGTGAGCAACGAGAGGATCAAGAAGCCGGCGCCGAGGATCAGGAAGCTGCGAACGCGGAGGAAAATTCCGGCGAAAATTCCGGCGAGCGAGAGACCGGCCAAAACGATCGGCAGCCAGGGCTGTTCCGCGACGCCATTGATGAAGATGTCGGCGGTGGAGGTGACGTAGATGGCCGTGGTGGCGCCGTAACGAACGGAGGCAAATTGGGAGTCGGTCAGTCGATCGCGGTTCAAGTAGGCCGCGGCCAGCACGCATACCGCCGGAGGAATGCACCACAGTTGCGGATGCCGGATGAAGCCCCAACCGTCGGCCTGGGCGAGGAGGTACCAGAGACCGCCGTTGGCCATGAGCGCCGCTAGGACGCCAAATCCAAACGATTTCCGCCGGATCGAAAGGACGGAATAGATCGCGGCGGCGGCAACCATGACGACGGAGAAATGAACCTCGCTCGGGACCAGCCAGAAACCAGCGACAGGGAGCAGCGGCAGGAGCGCTCCGCTGCGCTCGAGCGGCTCGGCAAGGACCAAGCGCTTTTGGCGGCGAAACAGCTCGCCCAGCCCCACCCCGACAAAGGCCAACAACATTACGATCAGCGGCCAGAACTGCCGGAAGCGGCCGGTGAATAACCAGGGCAGACAGACGCGCAAGTGCAGAAACAGGACCGCGAGGAGGGCCTCGGCGGCGTATACGTAGGCGGTTCGCCCGCGTTCGGAGAGGCCGAGTGGGTCGCGTCCGGGAACCAGCGCGGCGACCAGGGAGGCGGCCGCTAAAACGACGAGAGTGATCGCAACGGTCACCACCGAGCCAAAGCTGGTAACGGCCTCTCCGTGACGGACGAAGCTTGCCACCTCAAGTCCCATGACCAGCACAAGCACAAGCGCCGCGGCGACCAATAACGGGGGAGCGACCCGTTCGGCGGCCGCGAGCCAGTCGTTGCGAGTTTTGGAGAGCTTGCTGAGCAGCAGTCCATACAGGGCGGCCATGCCTGCGAGGGCGGCCATGGCGATCACGGCCCGATCGAGGAGCACGCCGGGCTGGTCGGGAGCGAGCCATGACCATCCGAAGGCAACCGCTCCGAGCGCGCCCACGAGGAGGGAGGCGGCTTGCAATTGGGACCGGCGACGGCCGTAGGCCAAGAGGCCCAAAGCGATTGCTTGCGCAAGGGCTGCTTGCGCGGCGCCGAACCGGAGCGCGAGGTCGGAGTAAGTCCATTCGACCCAACCGGCGAGTGCGACGACCAGCGTTGCCAAGAGGCTGTTGGAGGCGATGAGCCAATCGAGGCCGCGCGTCGCCAAATCGGGTTCGACCGGCCGGCCCAGCCGATCGGCCAGCGCGCGGAGTGCGCCGCGCTGACTCCAGAGGTAGCTAGCGGCGACATTGAAGGCGGCCAGCACCATCAGGCCAGTCCACGACAGCCAGTCGGCCGAAAGACCCAAGAAACCCAACAGGGTGGCGCAGGAGAGCAGACCGGCCAGATAAGCAGCGGCGATCGAGACTCGGGAGACGCGTTCCCAAACGAGGGTCAACGTTGCCACCCAGATGGAGGCGATGGCCAGCCAAGTCCAAGGTCCGGAGGAGGCGGGCTGGAGGCTAAAGAGGTTCGCGGCGAGGTGGGAGTATGCATTGAGACCGGCGCCGACGATGCCAAGCCAGGCAGCCACGCGATGCCAGGGGGGGAGTATGAGCCGCGCCGCGGGCGAGCGGCGGCGAATCGCTTGGCGCTCAAAGGCAAGCCACGCGGGAACGGGCAAGGCGAGGACGACGAGGTGGGCGGCCGCGAAGTCCCAGAAGGTTTGGCCGACCGGATTCGCATCGGCCCAGAGGATTGTCGTTGCGACATGGAGTTGGCTGGCGGCGGCGTAGAGGGGCCAGCGGCCGGTCGACCACACCGCAAGCGCGGCAAACAAGAGACCGGCGTTCAAGGTTGCGGCGGCAACCCAACGGGGCGCCTGGGGCGCGCCGTCGAAGAGGCGGAATCCGACAACGATCGAGGCGATGGTAATGAGCACCGTCCAACGAGAGACCGCGGAGGTGCGACTTCGGCTACCGGGCGAGGTTGATTCGCGAAGCGACGGGGAGAGCCGCAGGGCAAGCCAATTCAGGATGAGGCAAGTCCAGCCGGCGGAGGCAACGGCAAGCAGCAACGCCTGGGAACTAAACCACTCGAATGGATACTGGCGGGCGATGGTCGACGCGGTCAGGATGCCGCCGGCGAGAACGAACACCCAGCCGTGGCGCAAGGTCCAGAGGGCCGCGGGCTGGCGACGGATGGCGAAGAACGCCGCGGCGACGATGGCCAGACTGATCCATCCCCAGAGGCTGCCGGCGGAGAGGGATAGCGCTCCGGGAACGCCGTTCCAAAACAGAGATCCGGAAACGCTGGCGAGCACCAGCAGTTGCAATCCGCCGGCAAGCGCGACGAGAGCGACGAGCGGCTTATGAAGGGCAAAACCGCGTGGTTGAAGTTCAACGGGTATCTTGGGCAGCTCCCCGTAGCGTGCAAGTGCCCCCATCCAAAGAAGGGCATAGGACGCCAGGGCGGCGGAGTTTAACTGGGCGAGGCCGAGCCAATCGCCCGCAGTGAAGGGGAGGCTCAGGTCTTGGATGCGCAAGATGTGTGCAGCCGACGCGGCCAAGCACAAGGCGAGGGCCGCAGCGACGGAGTAGAACGATTCGCGCTCGCGGATGGCAATTCCGGCTAGGGCGATGCCTGCGAGCAGGAGGGGGAAGCCGTAGGATGCGGCGGGTGGAATTCGAGCGAACCAAGAGCCGGGATTTGGCCCGAGGACGGGGTTCTGTTGGATAGAAAGGGTCAGCACATGAAGCGAGACCGCCGCAAGCAAGACGATGGAGAAGAACAGGCCGAGGGAAGAGACCTGGCGTCGCCAGGCGGCGGGGGCATCAGGGGAAAACGGTTTTCGCTGGCTGAGCCAAGCGACGACGGCGATCATGGCCGCAATCCCGGCGGCCGGGGCGATAAGCAGGCTAGAGTAGCCGGGCACTCCCCCGCGCAGCGCGGTGGAGAGGGCAAACGCCCCCAGCATCGCGGCCAAGGGAATGGTGGCCAGAATCAGTGCGACAATGTTGATCGCGTCGTTGGACACGGGGTCCGACTTGAGGACGGGCGCCGCGGCCGCCGGCACCGGAGTCGCGGCCGCCGGCAGGGGGACCAGATGCCGCGGCGCGCGAATCCACATCAGGGCCGATCCCGTGAACAGAGACAGGCTGGTCAGCCAGCGGATGGCCGAGGCGACGGCCGCTTCGGACTCCCAGCGGGCGCTGGCGAGCGGCACGGCGACCGTCAAAACGCCGACCAGGCCGACCGCTTTCCAGGTGACGTAGTCGAGGCGAGCGCTGGCGCCGAGCAACAGCAAGCAAGCGCCCCACAGGAGCCAGCTCCCCCAGCCGTAGGCGTGGACGTGAGGAATGGAGAGCAGTTCGAAGGAGGACAGGGGGACTGCGCCGCGCGCTAGGGCCGATTCTTGATTCGAGGGGAGGGTTGAGGCTGCTGCCTCGGAGAACGGGGTGGAGTTGTTGATTTGCGAGGGGATAGCGGAGGTGGGGAGAGGAGGGGAGAGTTCTTGAACCGTGCCGGGCAAAGCACCGTAGATCGCAAGCAAAACCAGCAGGCCGATCGCCGCGGCGCAGAGACGACTGTCAAAGGGAAGGGAATCGCGAGTTATCCAGCGGCGCAACCGGACCAGACCTGAGGCGAGCCTGGCTCTGGGACCGGATGGGGCGACGACGGTTTTTGGCCGCAGGGTCTTCAACCCGATTCGAAGCAGCAGCCAGGCGAGCGCGAGGGCGGAAACGGACAGGCCGATCGCCTGCCAGGTCCAGGGTTCCAACCAGGGAATCTCCGACGACTGGAACCAGGAGCGGGACGATAAGACATGGGCGGTAATGGAGACGACGATGCCGAGGAGAGCGAGCTTTGCCAGCTCCAGCAATCCTTCCCAGCCGGCGACGACGCTGACGATCGTCCAGGCGGCGAACAGAGCGCCGCAGGAGATCGCCAGAAAGGTGGAGGTTTCCCAGGGGACGAGGCCAACCGTCCAAATCGCCGCGACCAAAGCGGTCGCGGAAGATGCCTGGCAGAGGGTATGCGCGAATAGGGAAATGCCAGGGTGGGATCGTAGCAGCGCCGCGACGAGGGCGATGGCAGCCAGGGCGAGGGTGTGCGACAAACACGCCATGAGCCAAGGCTGAGTGAGATTCCAAACTTCCACGTACGTGAAGACGCAGGATTGGGCACAGGCGAGGAGCCAGAGGGCCGCGGCCAGCCAGGTCCAGCGGGGCCGATCGATCCAGGCGGCCCCCACCGTGACGAGCGAGGCTTGAATCAGAAAGATGATGGCGGCGCCTGAGGGATCGTTGACGACGCCCCAGCCGTTGTGGGCCGCGACGGCGATGCTAGCCGCGGCCGCGCCGGCGGCGACGCCGATGAGAGGCTGGGCGAGCGGAAGTATCCGGCGAGCGAACGCCAGGGCGCTGCCGGCGAGGCCCCAAAGCAAGGCAATGGCGGTGAGGGCGGCCGCGGCGAAGGGAGAGAGCACTGACTGGAGCATGGAGTCGGCGGACGAAGCCCAGGAAATGTCTCCGCGGGCGAGCAAGGCCGCGAGGAGCGCGATCCAGGCGGCGCAGGCCACCGGGGGCCAGAGAGCGGCGGGAATTCGCAGCGCGAGGGCGAGGAAGGCCGTGACGATGGCGGTCAGTAACGCCGAGAGGAGGAGTTGTCCGGCAAGGGGCCAGGCGAGCAGGTTGCCGACAAGTATGAGTGCCAGGCCGAGCAATCCGACCGTGGCCCCGACGGTGCGGAGAGCGCCGGTTTCGGTCCCCATCAATCGCGTCCAAAAAATTGCCCCCACCCCAAGGCAAGGGAGAGCGGCCGGAACGCAGAGGGGCGCTAGATTACGGAGCGTCACCGCAGGCTGCTCGCTGTTGACGAGCAACAGGCCGAGCGGCAAGGCGATCGCAAAGGCGGAAGCACCCAAGAGCACGAGCAGCGGCCAGGCTTGCGGAGCGCCGAACGCGGGTCCGCGGCCGGCACGGACGACCTGCCAACCGTTCGTCGCTAGGAAACTCGCAATGACACCCCCTGCGAGGGTTGCAAGCAGTTCTGGAGGGGTTGCGGCGTCGACGTGCCGGCGGATGACCAGGGTGAGGATGGAGGGGACGATAACGCCGATCGTCAACAGGAGGGGGGGCGTTTTGAGCGCCTGGCGGGCGGCGAGCGCGACCAGACCCGCGAAAAGGGCGGAGGAAAAGGCCTCACCGGCTAGCGTGAGCGGATGGAAGCCGCGTTCTGGATGGGCAATCGCGGCGATGGCGAGGAAATTCAACGGCACAAGCAACGTACCGATGAGCAATAGCCCCTGGCTGGTGTTTTCCAGCCGCCATCGTCGGAAGCTATAGAAGCCGACGGCGAAGATGGCGGCGGTGACGCCGTTGAAGACGAAAAATTTGAGAAAGGGTCGCTCGGCGATCGCGGACCAGAAGCTGATCACCAGGGCGATCGAGCAACAAACGATCAGCAGGCCGCCAACGAATTCTCCCCAGCGGATATTGCTCTGTTCCAAGAAAGCAGCGAAGACTTCCGCGAACGGCCGACGGGGTTTGCTGGAGGGGGGGGCTGGGGCGGTTTCGCCTAGATTGTCGGCCAGGGCCGCTTGCCGGGCGGCGTAGTCTCGGGCGCGTTGGGCGATGTCGCGGCTTTGGCGGAGCGGTTCGGTTGTTCGGGGCGCGGACTCGACGGCTTCTGGGACCAGTTGCGCCGGGACCCAGTCGGTCGCGGCTGGAGATTCTGTGGCAGGCACGGCGGGGATTTCCACCGGGGAGAGGCCAGGTTGCGGCGCCAGTTCGGCCAGGATGGGCTGTGCGGAATCCGCTTCGGCCAGTGTCGCCGTTGGCTGCTGGAAACTCGCGGCGCGGGCGGAGACGACGGGTTTCGGTTCCGCCGGGATGCCGATGAAGGCGTCGGCGAGCGATTGCAACAAATGGTCCCGCGTTCGGCCATCCAATAGGCCCCGGCGGGCGAGCGATATGATCTGCGTTTGCAATAGCGATAGGGAGTCTGTCAGACGTGCCTGCGGAGATGGGGCATTGGCCCAGCCGCAGCCTGGACAGCCGCCGCTGCGGGGGAGTTGAAGGTTGCAGCGCGGGCACGGCTCTCGCGTCGCCGCCGGGCTGTGCGAACCAAAGATGCGCGCGAAGAACACCCAGAGGCCGTGCCCGACCAGCGTGACGACGATCAACAAGATCGCCAGTATCAGGAGCAGCTCGATAAGGTACGACATTGCTCAATCCATCCGCGTACCGGGAGGAACGGGGCATTTTCTGCCCGCGGCCGGGAATCGATGGAGAGATCCCCCCCGGCTTCCCTCCCGCGGCGGCACAAGCCCTGTAGGAGGGTACTACATCCTGGAGGTCGAGTCACGCGGGTGAGAACGGTTGCTCCGGAAGAGGCGCTGGCGCCAGCAGGCCGACCTTTGAGCCAAGCGGGGGCGGATACCCAACAAGGGGCGCTGTTTTGCCGGGCTGATCCACAGATTGGGGCAGGCAGTGGAGGGCCGCACCGGGGCACGGGGGGCTCGTGGATTTGGTCGCGCTCGCCATAGGCCGAGCCGGCCTGTTACACTGGGCGGGATCCGCGACACCGACGTAGTCGTAAGCGGAGCGGTGGCGTCTCGGTTTGCGGGGGGGAGGACTTCGCGATGGCGCGGCGATGTTTTTTCTGGCTGATGGTGTTCGCGGCTGGCGCGCCGATTTTTGCGCGGGCCGCATCAAAGGATCGGCCGCATATCCTGTTTCTGTTCGCGGACGATCTTTGTTTTCAGTCGATCGGGGCCTGGCAGCAGACCGACATCGATACGCCGAACCTGGACCGGCTGGCGGGGCGGGGGACGAGTTTTCGACGCGCTTATAACATGGGATCGTGGACGGGGGCGGTGTGTGTGGCCAGCCGGGCGATGCTGATTACGGGGAGGAGTTTGTGGGATGCGCGCGCGGTGCATCCGCAGATGGAGCGGGAACGGCAGGCGGGGGCACTGTGGCCGCAGTTGCTGAAACAGGCAGGCTACCGGACTTACGGTACGGGGAAATGGCACATTCCGGTGGAGGCTGCCGCGTGCTTCGACGTTGTGCGGCACATTCGGGGGGCGATGCCGGGGACGCACCCCTCCGCGTACCATCGTCCGCGGGAGGGGGAGAGCGAACCGTGGCGTTCCGACGATCGCGCGCTGGGGGGCTACTGGGAAGGGGGCCGGCATTGGAGCGAGGTTACGGCGGACGACGCAATCGATTTTTTTACGGACGCCAAGGGGCGGGAGCAGCCGAGTTTTTTCTACGTGGCGTTCAACGCGCCGCACGATCCGCGGCAGGCGCCGACGGAGTACCTGGAAAGATATCCACTCAGTCGGATCAAGGCGCCGAGTAACTTCCTCGACGCTTATCCCTATCGGGAAGCGATCGGCTGCGCGCACGAATTGCGGGACGAGAGCCTGGCCCCGATGCCGCGGACGAAGCACGCGGTGCAGGTCCATCGGCAGGAATACTATGCGCTGATCACGCACTTGGACGCGCAGATTGGGCGCATTTTGGACGCGCTTGAGCGGAGCGGACTGGCCGATAAGACCTGGATTTGTTTCACGGCGGATCATGGGCTGGCGATAGGGCAGCATGGGTTATTCGGGAAGCAGAATGTGTACGATCACAGCGTGCGCGTGCCGTTGATCGTGGCGGGGCCGGGTTTGCCGAAGAATCGATCGGTGGAGGCAGCGGTCTATTTGCAGGACGCGGTCCCGACGACGCTCGAGATGGCGGGAGTGGAACGGCCGCGGCAGATGTTCTTTCGCAGTTTGGGGCCGTTTTTGCGCGAGACCGAGCGGAAGTCGGAGTATCCGGCCGTTTATGGCGCTTATCTCGATTTGCAGCGGGCGGTGACGTGGGAGGGATGGAAGTTGATCGCCTACCCCAAGGCGAGCAAAATTCGATTGTTTGATTTGGCCCACGATCCGCACGAGCAGCACGATCTGGCCGACGACCTGCGGCACGCAGCGCGCAAACGCCAATGCTTTCATCAATTGATTGCGCTGCAGAAGGAGATGGGCGATACGTTGGATATTATGAGGACGTTCAAAGAATTGGCAGCCGGCGAATGAATGTTCGTTGCCCTTCAACCCCCAATCTCATGAGTGTGCTTTTTCGCCGTACTGTTCCAATCGTGGTTTTGCTCGTGCTGAGCGCCCATGCGCCGTTGGCGCTTGGGCAATCTTCCCAGGCAGCCAATCCCGTTGGGAGCGGGGCAACAACCGCGGGAAACAAGCCTCCGAACGTGGTGATCTTGCTGGCGGACGACATGGGTTTTTCCGACCTCGGTTGCTACGGGGGCGAGATCGCGACGCCGAATCTGGATGCGTTGGCGCAGAACGGCGTTCGTTTTACTCAGTTTTATAACACCGCGCGCTGCTGGCCGACGCGGGGGGCGCTGTTGACGGGATATTATGCCCAGCAAATCCGCCGGGACGCGCTGCCAGGAGTGGGGGGGGGCGTGCAGGGCGTTCGGCCGCCGTGGGCTCGATTGCTGCCGGAGTTGCTCAAGTCCGCCGGCTACCGTAGTTATCACAGCGGGAAGTGGCACGTGGACGGACCGGTGTTGAAGGGGGGCTTCGACCGGTCGCTGTGGATCAACAACGACGGCAACTACTTTACCGCGCGGGGCAACCTGCTCGACGACCGGCCGATTCAGCCGGCAGCCGACGAGACCGGATATTACGTCACGAGGGCGATCATTGACCACGCGATTGAATGTGCGGGGGATCATGCGGCGGAGCAGGGCGGTAAGCCGTTTTTTCAGTACATTCCGTTCATTGCGCCGCATTTTCCGCTGCATGCTTTGCCGGAGGATATCGCGAGGTACCGCGACAAGTATCTGGACGGCTGGGAGAAGGCGCGCGAGGAGCGGTTTGGGCGGCAACAAAAGATGGGCTTGTTGCGCACGACGCTGTCTCCATTGGAACGGCAGCTTGGCCCGCGGTATCCGTCCCCCGAATCGATGAGAAGGCTGGGGGAAGGAGAAGTTGGCCGCGCGGCGCCGTGGGGGGATTTGAGCGATGAGCAGCGACGCTTCCAGGCGACGAAGATGGCGATTCACGCGGCGATGATCGACCGGATGGATCGCGAGATTGGGCGGTACGTGGAGAAGTTGAAGGAGCTGCGATTGTTCGATGACACGCTGATATTGTTTGCCTCGGACAATGGGGCCAGCTCCGAGATTATTGTCCG
>JALHPA010000003.1 GCA_022842745.1 Pirellulales bacterium | reverse complement strand
TCGGCGTTTGGTCCGTTGCGGAGGAGTCATTGGAGTCCCGGCGTGCGGTCGCGATTCGATTTCCTAGCTCGGCGATCGTCGCGGAGGGAAACGCCAGTTGGTCCTTCAGACGGGCTTGCACGCCGTCATCAGCCAACGGGATGTAGAGGGCCAGGTCCCGGCGGGCAGCTAGCAGTTGCTCCAGTTCCGACAATAGCACCGCCAGTTGTTCGGCGTCGAGAGGACGTTCGTCGGAGAGGGCGGATTCGACGCCGCGCAAGCCGACCTGGTATCCGGCGGCGCGGGCTAGCAGCTCCTCCTGGTTGACTTGGGCCGCGTCGGTGGGGCGAGCGGCGGCGTCGCGGGGGCTGGTGGGATGGTCGGCCGGTTGCTCATTCTCGCGCCGCAACTCGGCTGGCGCGGTACCGGGCGAAGGCGTCGCCGGAAGGGCCGGGGCCGCGAGAGGATCGTGATCCACTTCAACGGCGAGCGTGCCGCGCACGGTCACGCGCGCGGTGCGGGGGTCGTTCGCGCCGGGCGCGAGCGAGGACGTGGTTGGCTGGGGGGCATCCAATGCCCGCGCCGCCGCTGGGGAAGGGGTGGGGGCGAATGGGCTTTCCGGGGCCGGCGCTTCCCGCGGACGATTTCCGGCCGGGGGGGGGCTGGTCTGGTTCGGCCGGTCCTGGAGCGGCGAGGGGTGGAGTTCGACGCTCGTCTCCGGCTCTACCGGCAGCGGTCCAACGCTTTCGGCCGCGACCGATGACGGGCCGCGCGGATTGGCCTCCCCGCGGGGCGGGGCTGTGCGGTCGAGCGGCGCCGTGGGAGCGGCTGCCGCGCCGGCGGCGTCCTGTGCGCGGGGGGATCGTTCGGCCGGAACCACCCGCCGCGGTTCAGGGCTGGAGTCGCCCGTCGAGGGGGCGGCGTGCAGTGCAGGCGGTTGTGTTGGTTGGAGAATCTCCGGCTGCGCGGCGACCGGACCGGGGGCCGCGACTCGCGGGGCGGGAGGTGCGATTGTGTCGGCGCCGCTGGAATTTGCTGCCGGCGGTTGGGTTGCCTCTCTGTTCGAGGGTGAACCCAAATTGGGAGCGGCGGTCGAGGTGGCAACTCCGGGCAAAGGCTCCTCGGCGTTGCGCAGGACTGGCGGCACCCCTTCCACGCGCGGGGGGGACAGGTCGCCGATCGGTGTTCCGCTAGGATCGTGCTCGGCGGCCGGGAGGGGTTGGCGATTCGCCGGCGTCGTTTGCGCGGTGGCCTCGGCAGGGGGTTGTTCGGCGGTATCTCGCGGCCCATCCGGTCCGGTGGTTGCCTGCGCATCGACTTCGGCGGCGACGGATTTTCGCTGGAGCGTAGGGGGATCTTGTGCGGCCACGGCTTCCGGGGAGGCGAATTCTGGCAGCGGTCCTACCGAGTCGGGCCGCGAGGCGTGGGTGGCGCGATCAAGCCAGGTCAGGAGTCGCTGGCGGTCCTCGGCTTTGCGCCCGGATTCGACCCATTGGTCGTGGAGCTTATTCCAGGCCGCCCGGCGGCGGTTGAATTCGGGCCGATCGAGGCGGAAGGTGTTGTAAGTCTGGATGCGAAAGTCGCGGGCCGCGGCTGCCAATGCGCGGTCCTCGGCGGTGGGCAGATCGTTCGCCGGAGCAGGAGGCGCGGACGAAACCGCCAGCGCAGCGGCCAACAAGGTCGAAAACATGGGATTTCCTCAAAAAAACGGGTCGCGGTGGCGAAAGCCAGCACCGAATGGCGCTCATGCAACGGTAGTTCGCAGGGCGCGGGAGTCAAACGGGGCGGGTTTCGGACGTCCGCCGCCGGGATGGAAGAACCGGGATAGCCGGTGGCGCGAATAGTTGCACGTTGTTGACCCGAAACAAGTTACGGCCCGTTGTGCGACGATCGAGAGGGGGTTGTCAAAAATCGACATCGGCGGGCGGGCCAATTACAATCCGAACATCCTTGGGTTGGGGGGAGACCGTCCGAGGGCTACATGGCTGGATCGGCTTGCGACTGGCGGCGGCGGTACGATTCGCGTGCGTTAGAAACGGTTGGCATGCGAAATTGGCAGGCAGTTTTTTGCGGGCGAGGCAGTGGGGCGGCAAGTCAATCGCGAAGTCAGGCTGGGAAACACTATCCAGGCTGATCCGCGATCCGGAATAGACGCAGAGCGAGGGTCGAATGCATTTTTCCGCTCCTTGGTGGCGCATGGCAAGTTGGTTCAGAGCAGCCGGTGCGCCGGGGGGAGCCGACGAGCCCCGAGCGATTCGTCGGAGACCGTCTTCTCGGCGGCGCCGTTGTCGCACGCTCGAGCGGCTGGAACCCCGGCTGGCCATGGCCGGGGAGATCATCATCAATGAGATCCACTACGACCCGGATCTGAAGACCGAACTGGTCGAGTTCATCGAGCTGTTCAATCCGACGGCTGGCGAGGTGGACGTTTCCAATTGGTCGTTCAGCAAGGGGGTGCAGTTCTCGTTTGCGCCGAACACCAAGATACCCGCCGGCTCGTACTTTATCGTGGCGGAGAACTCGGCCGAGTTTCAGGCCAAGTTTGGGTTTGCGCCGGACGCGGTTTTTGCCGGCAGCCTGTCCAACGAAGGGGATACCCTTCGCTTGCGGAACACGCTCGAGCAAACGATCGACGAGGCCGATTACAAGCCTGGCTTCCCCTGGCCCACGGTTGGTTTAACCGTTTCCGTGCCTGGCGACGGCCGCTCGATCCAGTTGATCAACCCGGGATTTGACCGCGGACTGGGGGGAAATTGGCGATCCGCTCGCCCCACGCCTGGAGCGCAGAACCTAGTCCTGGCGGCGAACGCTCCGCCGCAGCTTCGGCAGGCGGACCATTCGTGGGGCAGCGCCGCGGTTTATGCCCAGCCGAATGAAGCGGTAACGGTCACGATCAAGGCGACCGATCCGGAGGGGGTGAAGACGGTTTCGCTGGAGTATCAGGTCGTGGAACCGGGGGTGTACATAGCGATCGACGATCCGGCTTATCGGACCGGCTGGCAGACGATCGCGATGCGGGACGACGGACTGGGGGGGGACGCCGTAGTTGGCGATTCGGTTTATACGGCCGTGATTCCGGCGAACGTGCAGCAGCACCGGCGGCTGGTCCGGTATCGGATCACGGCCACGGACAATCTGAACGCCGCCGTCACGGTCCCGTTTGCCGACGATCAGCAGCCCAATTTCGCGTATTTTGTGTACGCGGGCGTGCCGGCGTGGACGGGGGCGGCACGGCCGGGGGTGACGCAGCCGGTAACGTATTCGCCGGAGTTGCTGAATTCGCTGGCGACATACCACTTGATTACGACGCGGACCGATCACGTCGACGCGCAGCACATTCCCAATAGTACGCAGCCAGGGTACGGCGGCGATGAATATCTGTGGCAAGGCTCGCTGGTCTACAACGGCCAGGTGTACGACCACATTCGCTACCGGTCGCGGGGGGGCGTGTGGCGATACTCGATGGGAAAGAATATGTGGAAGTTCGATTTCAACCACAACCACGAGTTCGCGCCGCTGGACGACGCCGGCCGCCCCTATCCGGTCAATTGGTCCAAGCTGAACCTGTCGGCCGTGATCCAGCAGGGGGACTATTTGCACCGGGGCGAGCAAGGGTTGTTCGAGAGCGTGGGATTCAAGCTGTTCAATCTGGCGGGGGTGCCGTCGCCAGAAACGCACTTCGTCCATTTCCGGATTATCGAGAATGGCTCGGAGGGGGGGGCCAGCCAGTTCAACACGGACTTCCGGGGGCTGTACCTGGCCGTCGAGCAGCCGGACGGCCGTCTACTGGATGCGAACGGCCTGCCCGATGGGAATTTCTACAAGATGGAGAACGGAACGGGCGAGCTGAACAACCAGGGTCCCACCCAGCCGACCGACAAATCGGATTTGAACGCTTTCCTGGGGGCGTACAACGGCGGTTCACAGACGGACGATTGGTGGCGGGCGAACCTGAACTTGGAGAACTACTACAGCTACCGGAGCATCGTCGAGGCGATCCATCACTACGACATCGGGTACGGAAAGAATTACTTCTATTTTCACGATCCGGTCACGGACAAGTGGCAGGTGATGCCGTGGGACTTGGACCTCACCTGGGCCAACAATATGTTTGGCGACGGCAATGAGCCGTTCAAAAGCCGCGTGCTGAGCCGCCCGACGTTCGCGCTCGAGTATCGGAACCGGCTGCGGGAGATTCGCGACTTGCTGTACAACCCCGAGCAAACGGGGCAGCTCATCGACGAAATGGCGGCAGAGATTTACACGCCCGGCCAACCGTCGTTCGTGGACGCCGACCGGGCGATGTGGGATTACAACCCGATTCTGGTTTCCTCGTACGTCAATTCCAGCAAGGCGGGGCACGGACGGTTCTACCAGCAGGCGGCGACGAAGAATTTTGCCGGGATGATCCAGTTGATGAAGAACTACGTCGCCTCGCGGGGGGCGTTCATCGACTCGACGCTATTGACCGACGAAGCGCTGGTCCCGACGAAGCCGTCGGTCAGCTACACCGGCGCCGCAGGGTATCCCACGGACTCGCTGACGTTTTCCGCCAGCCCGTTCGCCAGCGGAAACAGTACGTTCGCGGCGGTCGAATGGCGGGTGGCGGAGATTACCGATCCCTCGAATCCGAATTACAACCCCGCCGACCCCAAGCTGTATGAGATCCATCCGGCCTGGCAGAGCGGGCGACTGACCAGCCCAACGCTGTCGATGGTCATTCCCGGCGACAACCTGACGCCTGGGCAGACGTACCGGGTTCGCCTGCGATATCAGGACGCGGCCGGACGCTGGAGCCATTGGTCGAATGCCTCGCAGTTTATTGCCGGGCAGCCGGTGGTCCCGGTGCAGGACAAGTTGCGCGTGACCGAGGTGCATTATCACGCGGCTGCGCCGTCGGCGGCGGAGATAGCCGCGGGATATACGGACGCGGACCGGTTCGATTATCTCGAAGTGACCAATATCACTTCGCAGCCGCTGAACCTGGACGGGTTTCGCGTGACAGCGGGATTCGACTTTACATTTCCGGCAGTGAGTCTGGGCGCAGGGCAAAGCGCCTTGATTGTGAACGACCGGGGGGCGTTCGAGTTCCGCTACGGTTTCGGCCATACGATTGTGGGCGAAATGCTGGACGGTAAACTCAGCAATGGCGGGGAACGGCTGAAGCTGGAGACCGGGGGGGGGCAGACGATCGTGGATTTTGCCTACGACGACGCCTGGTTTCCGGCGACGGACGGGGGAGGCCGGTCGCTGGTCATCGTCGATCCGGCGGCCTCGCTAAACGTGAACCCGCTCAACGGCCAGTCGCTGGCCTGGAGCATGCAGTCGAGTTGGCGGGCCAGCACGAACGCCGGGGGTTCGCCAGGGCGAACGGATCCGCCGTCTGGGGCAGCGCCGCCCGCGGCGCCTACGGGCCTCGGGGGCAGTTCGCCGTCGTGGTCGCAAATTTCGCTCTCTTGGACCGACGCCTCGAACGACGAAACGGGTTTTCAGATTGAGCGCTCGACCGACGGAATTCACTATGCGTTGGCGGGAACCGCTCCGGCCGGGGCGAGCTCGTACCTGGACGACGGGCTGGGGGCCAATACCACCTACCACTACCGCGTGCGATCGACCAACCTTGAGGGAAACTCGCCAGCGACCGCCGCCGTAGTTGTCGCCACGCAACTTCCGCCGCTTCCATCCCCACCCTCGGGATTGTCGGCCGTCGCGAATTCGGCGGGCCAGATCGACCTGGCGTGGATCGACAACTCCGGAGACGAGTCCAGCTTTCGGGTCGAACGCCGGTTGGGACCAGCCGGTCCGTGGATGCAGATTGCCACGCTCCCGGCCAACGCCACCTCGTTCCGCGACTCGGGCCTGACGCCGAGCACGACCTATTTTTATCGGCTCCGGGCCAGCAACGCCGCAGGGGTGAGTTTGCCCAGTGGAGAGGCGTCGGCGACTACCAGCAACGCGATTCCCAATCAGGTTGGCTACTGGCGATTTGACGAGGCTACCGGCGACTCGACCAGCGACGGCTCGGCGAGCGCCAACAACGGCACGCTGATCAACGGTCCCTCGCGGCTGCTAGGGACGAATGGCGCCCGGGCGGGAAACGCTTTGACTTTCGACGGCGTGAACGACTTTGTCGCGACGGAGAAGAACCTGGGGACATGGCTGAATGGCGCCGCGACGCTGGCGACCTGGATCCGGACGACACAGGTCGGCAACAACACGTTCTGGCAAGCGCCCGGCATCACGGGGGTCGAGCAGGCGGGTGGGGGCGATGACATTTTCTGGGGGTGGTTGGACGCCTCCGGTCGGATCGGCATTCTGGCGGGGAATACCGCCGGGGCGAAGAGCGCGCAGCCGATCAACGACGGACAATGGCGGCATATCGCGCTGACGCGCGATCCGGCAAGCGGCCGAGTGGAGGTGTATGTCGACGGTGTGTTGAACGCAGCGGCGAATTCCGAGGTGGGGCTGAAAACGACGCCCTTCTTTAGCATCGGCCGGATCGAGGACACCGGCGGCTCGCCGGCCAACTTCGCCGGCAGCCTGGACGAATTGCAGATCTTCGACCGAGTGCTCTCGGCGAGCGAGATTCAGGCCTTGAGGCAGGTTTCGGTCGTGCGCCAAGGGACGAGCGGCAATGACTCGTTTACGATCGATCGCAATTCAGACGAAACATATCTGCGGATCGTTCATAGTGCTCCGGGGGGCGCGCAGCCGATTTACGTGGCCCTGCGGTCGCTGGTGCGGGACGTGGAGATCCACGGCCTGGCGGGGAACGATTCGGTGGTTATCGATTATGGTCGCGGCTCACCGGTTCCGGCGGGCGGGTTGGCGTTCAACGGCGGGGATGGCGACGATTCTTTAACTCTGGACGTTGCCGGTCGGCCGGCCGACTCGATCGCCACCGCCTTTCGGGCCGGCGGCGGCGTCAACATGTTGACGATCTCGAACGGTCCGGCGGCGGTCGAGTCGACGGTCAGCGGCGATGGAGTGTTGAATACGGTGGTTAACGCGGGCGCGACGCTCCGCGTCAGCCGGTTGGTTCAGAACGGCCTGACACTCGCCGGTCCAGAGAGCCTGGTGAGCGTGGCGCCGCACGGTGCGAATCCCGGCGTGGTGATGCTCAGTTCTTTGCAGATTGCTCCGGGCGGAAAACTGGACCTCGCGGACAACGATCTTATTTTGAACTACACGGGCGATTCGCCGCTGGCCGCGGTGTACCAGGCGCTTGTGGATGGCGCGTTGAACACGCCTGGCGCGAGTCAGATCGTCAGTTCCACGGCAGGGTCGGACCGTTTCCACGCGCCGTTCGACAACGCCGGTGTTGGATTGACCGAATGGCTTGGGCAGCCGCTCTCGGGGGTACAGCAGATCATTGCCAAGTACGCCTACTTCGGCGACTTGAATCTGGACGGCATGGTCGATGCGGCGGACTATCTGGCGATCGACAACAACTTTGGCGGAGCGGCTTCGTGGCTGGGGGGGGATGCGAATCTGGATGGGCTGGTGAACGCGCAGGATTACGTTGCGGTGGATAACGCCTTTGGCCGAGGGGCCGGGGGCGCGGTGGCCGCCGCGCCGCCGCTCCCAGTGGGCGCGCCTTTGGCGGCGGCGACGGAGGCCGCTCCGTTGGAGGCGCCGGCGCCATGGACCGGCGCGGTTTCGACGCCAACTCGTCCGGTAACTTGGGGAGGGGGATCCAGCAGTGATTTGGGAGGAATCGCTGGGATCGAGGCCGACCGGGCGATCTGGGACGACGCGCTGTTGGGCTATTTGTTGCGGGCGGAATCGGTTGATTCCCTGCCGCGCCGCAGGGCGCATCGCGCCGGCTAGAATGCGCCCGGCGGACGCCGTCACTGACGCCAGGCCAAAACCGCGAGGAAAGAGAGCCAGCCGGCCAATAGCCCGGCGGAAACCGCCAGGAAAATCCGTTGACGGAACGTCGGAACCGCGCGTGTCGCAGCCTGGATGTTGTGGGGGGCCGCAGGTTTTGGCCGCGGCGGACGCTGTGGGGCGCGGTCAGGCATTTTCCGTGGGATGGGTGATGCGGAAGCTCCGCACCAGTCCCTCGTCGAAGTCGAACACGTCGTCGAAGTCTTCCCGCCGGTCCTGGCGGGTTTTTTTCATCTGCTTGATTTCAATCAGGTTGAAAACGATCTCCCCAAAGTCGCCCGTATTGTGGACGCCCCAGCTATTGAGCACGCATTTGGCCATGTAGCCGTATTGCTCGAGCGCATACAGCCGGATGGCCTCGCAGAGTTGCTGGCCGGTGAGGTGGCGTTCGGGGGGCCGCCGCTCGGTTTCCGCGGTTCGCCGGGTGCGATCGGCCGGTTCGTCCTCGTCGGCGGGCTGTTCGCTCCCCAATCCCAGCCGCTCGTGGGCGAAATTGAGCGCCTCGAAGACGAACATGTAGGCGTCGAACTTGTAGCGATTGTCGCGCTGGAGCAACTTGGCCAGGCGGCGGGTGGATTCATTCATGGGCATGCGTTCAAGCCAACCGTTCGAACTCTATTTTCAAACATCGCCAACCGACGAGGCAAACCGCACAACTTGCGATTCAATCGCGGACGACCGCAGGCAATCTAGGCGGAGTCTTCCACGTTGGATCGCTTGAGCACGGTTAGCACGTCCGCGGCCGGCACCAGCACCCGGCGGTGATCCTCCGTTTCCACCAGGAGCTGCTGCGCTAGGATTTCGTGGGCCAAGACGCGGCACCGTCCCCGCGAGGTGATCAATTCCGACCCCACGGGGGGAAGATCCTTTTGCATCAATTCATACGTCTCGTACTCGTAGCGCAGACAGCACTTGAGCCGCCCGCAGCGGCCGGAGATTTTGGTCGGATCGAGGGTGGCCTTTTGCAGTTTGGCCATTTTCATGCTGACGGGGGGCATCTCGGAGAGATGGGTATTGCAGCAGACCGGCTTGCCGCAATCGCCGTAATCGGCGAGCAATTTGGCCTCGTCCCGGCTGCCGATTTGCCGCATTTCGATCCGGGTCTGGAACTCGGCCGCCAGCAATTTGACCAAATCGCGGAAGTCGACCCGGTTCTCGGCCAGGTAGTAGACCACGATCCGCTCGCCGCCGAAAATCCGCTCGACGTCGACCAACTGCATCGGCAAGGCGAGGGCGGCGATATGCTTTTGGCAAATGCCGAACTCGTCGCGCTGGCGGGCGAGAATTCGCGATAGCTCGATGCTATCGGCGGGGGACATTTCCCGAAGGACCTGGCCTGAGGGAGGATTTTTGAGCTGGGCGAGGGCTTCCGGGGTGGCCTCGCAGAGCACAATCGCCGATTCGAGTCCCCGTTCGGTGCGCGCGACCACTTGCGTGCCGCGCGAGAACGGGACGTTCTCGCGGGCCGACATGACCCCCAACGCTCGCATGACTCCGTAGCGCACCACGTATTTCGGCATGTCCGCCTTAAGCCAAAACCCCCTGGCGCGGACCGTGGATGGGCGCTGGTTCGATCCTGAAAAATCGGCCGCTTGGGACAGTCGGAGTATAGCCAGCCGGGAGGGCGGCGAAAAGAGCGTCGCTGGGGGCGCGATCCCTGGAGACTGGGCCTATTTTGCCGCTGCGCGACCCCGCGGACACTAGACCCGGCCCCTGCCGACCCCGAATACCCGCTCGACGTTTCCGCGCAGCACCTCTTTCCCTAATTCCACGGCTCGCTCCTCGCCCCACCCGCGATCGCAGCAAAAGTTCTCCGCGAGGACCTTGGCCAGGATCCGCTTGTACATGGCGAATTTGGGCAGGGCGAACTCGAGTTTGTACATGTCGCTGTAGTAGCCGATCTGCTTGTTGCGGGGCGCCGCTTCCAGCCGCGCGGCGAGGTCGCGCTCGATGAACGCGGGGGTATTGCTGTACCACCAATGGCCGTGGGCGACGACGTTGGGAAAGATCCAAGCGAAGCTGGTTAGCTCCTGGTTGGTGACGCTGGCCAGGACCGAGATAAGAAACGTGACGTTGGGAAAGGCGTTGAACAGATCGCGGTACTGGATCAAGGAGACGCGGCTGTCGTAAAGATCCTGGCCTTGGAAGACGCCGCCCGGATAGACGGCGCGGTTGACGCCGATCATCAGATCGAACGGGAGACGGAACTGATCGCACAGCTCGGCCAAGGTCCAAAACACGAAGAGCGATAGCTCGCGCTGTCGATCGGCGTCTAAGGGTTCGCCCCGCCAGGCTGTCGCGATGGCTCGTTCGGCGGCGGCGTTTTCGACTCTGCAAGGCGCGAAATCTGGCGGAAGCGAAATGGCGCAGGCCTTGCAACCGCGGCCGAGGAAGAACTCGAAACGCTGGCCGAGCGCGCGGCGGAGGGACTGGGGTCCGTCGACCGCGATTCCGCTGGCGCGCTGGAGACGCTCGCGGATGGCCGGTTTCCCCAAGTGGAACACCAGCTCGTCGGTGCGCAAGCAGGGAATGTAGATGGAGGGGTCGAACCCGGCGAGCGGATCGTCGAAGTCGTTGGTGAGGAAGACCGCTTCGAGCTTGCTGTGGGCCAGCACCCGCCGCTCCCAGTCGGGCAACGCCATTTTTGCAAGCGCCGCGTCGTACAAGGATTCCCAGTTGTCGAGGGTGACGCGGTCGGCGGTGAAGTCGAAGAACTCGCGGGCAATTTCCAGCAGCCAACTGTATTGGATCGTGTTGTCGATTTTTTCCAGCCCCTCGACCAGCCGCCCGACTTTTTCCTTGGGGGAGATGCCTCGCTCCTCGATCCAGTCGCGGCGCAGCCCGGCCGAGTGGGCCAGTTCCGTGTAATAATGGTAGCCCAAAAGATCGGCGAGATTTTTCGCCGCCGGATTGAGCGGATCGATGTGCGTGTGGGGATCGATCAGGGTCAGCGAATCGAGCTCGCCGAACAAACGGTCGCGAACGGACATGCTATTCCATCAAAGAGCAGGGAAGGGCGGCGGCCGCGCCGCCGGTCGCGCGGCCGCAACGGCAGCATTCTAGCTTTCGCGGCCGCAAGCGTCACTCGACTGGCCTTACAAGCTGGCCGCCTGCATTTCCTTGGCTTCGGTGAGGGGCTTGCCGAGGGTCAGATGGAGGCGTTTTCCGTTGACCTCAAACTCGATTTGCCCGTCCCCGATCCGCAGGATCTTTCCCTTGACCGGTCCGACGTCGAAGGTATCCCCTTCGAACAGATGCAGTGTCTTGTTGGCGGTTCGCAGATGGACCCAGGCTTGGGGCTGATCGTTGCTTTCGACGATCGAGGTCAGATACGCCTGCTGGCTGGGGTCGAAGGTCGGCTCGCGGGGGCGGTCGGGGGTCTTGGCGACCTCGGGCGGTTTGGGAGGTACGTACTCGGCGAATAGATTGCGTTTCGAGATAATCTTTTCGTAGGCGTCGAGGTTCTTTTGCGCCAGGCGCTTCGCCGGTTCGGAATTCAATTCCTGGGTACGATCGGCATTGGGAAGGCTGACGGCCTCGATCCCGAGCGACAGGGTCAATTGGGTGGATTTCTCGACGGGTTTGACGGTCAGATTCCGCAACTGGTGCAGATGATTGGCCGCGTAGAATTCGTACAACAGCATTACCAATTGGGGGAGCGTTCCCTTGCCGTCGACGGTGTAGCCCAGCTTGCTGTAGACCTTGCTGCGGCTGGGCGTTTGGGCCGCCGAGACTTTCACGTCGCTCAATTTGGCCTTTGTGGCGATCGACAGGAGCCAGCTCTCGTATTTGGCCCGCGCTTGTTCGAGGTCGCTGGGCAAAGCGCGATGCTCCAACTCGCGGAGCCGCTCTTTCGCGCGCTTCGCCTCCCGCAGCTTGGCTTCCTTTTCGCCGACCTCCTTGGAGAGATTCGCGATGCGGGCATCGCGGTCGGTAAACATTCCGGCGAATCTTCCCGCGGCATACCAGGCCACGAGAACGACCGCCAGCGCCACGACCGCCGCCAACAATTTCTTTTCACGACTTTGCACAGCGCTTTACCACCGATGAAACAGGGACGTAATTCTGGACGGGTCGGACTTCTTACTTGGCGCCGCGCGGGGTCGGGGCTTTTGCCGCGATTTTCGCGCCTGGGACGGTGGCCGCGTTGACGACTTCGACATTGGTTTCAAAATTCCACTCGTAGCGCTTGCCCGGCGGCTCGTGGACGATTTTGCCGCCGGTGACCCGATGTTTGGCTTGCCGCAGGGCCGCTTCGAGCGACAGACGCCCGGACCCGGTGGCCAGGCCTTTGACCAACATCGCGCCCCCGGTTTGCGTGGGGGAGATTTGGAGGTCGGTGAGCATCAACTCCTTTGCGTCCGGCGCTTTGCTGGCCATTCGCTCCAGCATGTCCAGCCAGACCACGTCGCCGACCATCCAGCGATCGATCTCCGCCACGTCCTTCTGGGCGAGGGTCATTTGCTTGAGCGAGGTATCCAGAGATTTCGCGCGGCTGGCGAGCAATTGGATCTCTTCGTCCTTGGACGACAACTGCATCCAGGTCCAACCGCTGAACGCCAGGGCCACGACCGCGGCCGCCGCCGCGCCGATGGCAAATTCCCGCCGACGGCTCTTGGGCTCGGGCCGCCGTCGCGGGTGGAGGAAATCGAGGTCGTGGCGATCGCCGGCGCCGGCGTCCGCCAACAGTCCCAGGAGGGGGGCAAAGCGGCTGTGGTGGTCGGGGAGCCGCCCCCGCAGGTCCGCGGCCAGTTCAAAATTCTGGAAGGGATCGAACAGTTCGACCGGCAACTCCAATTCTCGGGAGATTTGCTCGGCCATCGCGGATTGGTTGGGGCCGTCTCCAGCCAGGAAGATCGCCTCGACCCGCTGTCCTTTGAGGCGATTTTGCACCGCGGCGATTGTGCGGCGAAGCTCCGAGACCAACGGGCGGACCTGCGTCGAGAGGCTGGCTTCGACCGGCAGCCGCGCGGTGCGCATGAGCACCGTCACCTCGTCGACGAGGACGGTCAGGTCGACCTCATCGACCAGTACATCGACGAACAGTCGGACCTTACCAGGCTGCGGCGCGCGGCGAGTGAGCAGGGCCGCCGCGGCGCTGGGCCGCAGCACCAGGTGGCTCAACTCCAGCCCGGCCGCGTCGCAAACCGCGCGAATCTCTTCCACCGCGGCGGGGGAAATCGCCCCGGCCAGGACGGTGCGCGGTTCGTCCGGCCCGGCCGGAAAGGGAACAAAGTCCAGCGGCCATTCATCGGAGAGAGTATTGAATTCGCGCAGGGCCTGGAACCGGACCAAATCGGGGAGATCGTCGTCCGGCGCCGGAGGAAGCGCCAATTCCTTAAGCTCGATGCTGGAACGGCCCACCGCGACGAGCGCCTGGGGACGGCGGAGTCCGTACCCGGCGACGCGCTCGGCGATCGCCTGACCCAGCTCCTTGGCCGATCGGGACGCGCCCTCGCCGACGTGGGCCAGCGGCACGGCGTCGGCGTGTTCCAACACCAGCACGTGGCCGCGGGTGGTGGCGGCGGCGAGGCGGATTTCGTGGTCGTCCCATTCCAGGGCCAAAAATTTGGGCATAGGGGTCGGTCCGGTGGCAGGTCAGTCGGTCGGTTTGGGTGTGTGGTTAAAGGGCGCCGCTTCCCAGCGTGGCCAGGTTGAATCCGCGCCCGAGATTGGTCATATCCCTCCAGAATACTACCCGGGGAGTCGTGGAACTAGCATTGATGACGACTTCCAGCCGGGCGGCGGGTCCTTGGTCGTCGAAATATCCCACCACTTGGGCACGGTACACGGAGCCTCCAGCGGTGATGAAGGGAACGAGGCGCTTCATTTCGTCCAGCGTGACCACCTGCTTGTAAAGCAGCCAATGTTCGTGCCGGAAGGGAGAATCGCTGGTGATTTCCTCGGTGCTTTGGCGTTCGGCGAGCAGGCGCTCGAGGATCGCTTCGGTCATTCCGGGAATTCCCTTGAGGACCAGTTCGCTGGCGCGATTGATGTTGATCCGGCCGGGAATGGTGGCCGCTTTGTTCACAGTGACGTGGTCCAAGAGGGTGGGGAGATAGGTCCCCATCGATAAAGGCTCGTCGGCGAAGGGGGAGACAATCGACACGGTGGTGTTGGACATCGCCACCGGGATGCTGACCCGAGCGCCAATCAGGTCGAGGACGCTGGTGAATTGCGCCTTGGCAGGTTGGGTGAGATCGATTTGCAGGGTGGAGGCATCTTGGGTCTGGGCATTGGCGGTATTTCCGCTGGCGCTGCCACCGCTGGTTCCACTGCCGCCGGAACCACTGCCGCCGGAACCACTGCCGCCGGAACCACTGCCGCCGGAACCACTGCCGCCGGAACCACCGGTCGAACGAGTTTGCGGCGCAGGGCCGTTCTGCCGGTAGGCGATGATGAAGTTGACCCACTCCTGGGTAAAGACCTGGCTGAGTTGGTCGGAGAGCGCTTGCAGGTCGCTGTTGTTGAGGTCGATGCGGGGCGTGCCGTCCGGCTGCAAGTTGGCTTCGACGCTGTAGAGCGTCATTTGCGCGGCCCAACCGCGGTCCGCCTCGGCGGGGGCGCCGTAGGCGGCCGAGATCGAATCGCCTCCGGCCTCGTTGTCGTCGATGATGCCGTTGCGGTTGGCGTCCAGGCCAAAGAGCAATTGCGGCGTGACTCCTTGCACCACGAGCAGCTCTTCGATCGTATCGGGCGGACCGTTTTTGCAGCGGTAGCCTTGGCCGAGGTACGTTTCGTCCTCGGCGCCGAACTCGCGCGGTTCGGAATCGGCATCCATCCAGTCGAGGATGCTGTCGGCGGCTGTTTCCGTCATGCCTGGGAGCGCCATGAGGAGCGTCCGCCCGGCGTTGGGCTGCACCTTGTCGGCGACCAACAGCACGTTGAGGTTGAGCTTGCACGACTCGTCTTCGACGCCGTAGCGGACTCCCTGGATGTTGCCGCTTTCGTCGATCGATGGGGCCAGGATACTGAACCGCCCGCGATCGCGCGGAAGTTCAGCGTCCTGCACGAGCACGCCTTGGAAGCTGCTAGGGTTGTCGAATCGCCCCCCACCCTGTTGCTGGACGTCGGGCAATTGGCTCAAGAACCGCTGCAGGAATTCGATTCCCGAGTCGGCGAGGGCGCGGGCTTGGGCCTGTCTTTGGTTCACGATGGCGGCTTTGTACTCGGCGTACATCATGTCGGTGAAGCTGAACGCCGCGAGGCTCAAAAGCGCGATCACGATCAGGACCAGGAGCAGGACCATGCCGCAGCGGGTCGGCGCGGGGCGCGGTAGGGGTCGGCATCCACCAGTCGCCCATTGGCGGGCGCTGGTGCAGTTCAAGGGGGTGGGGCGTTCGATTGGCGAGGTCATGGTTAGCGACATCACGGTTAGCGCCCCCCTCGCGTGCCGCTGCCGGTGCCACTACCGCCGGTGCCAGTACCGCCGCCGGTCGATCCTGTACCGCGGCTGGATCCTCCGGCGGACCCGCCTGCCGTGCCGCCACCCCCGGTGGAACCGCCTCCGGTTGAGCTGCCACCGGATCCGCTACCACTAGAGCCGCTGCTGCTAGACCCGCTGCCGCTGGACCCGCTGCCGCTGGACCCGCTGCCGCTGGACCCGCTGCCGCTGGACCCGCTGCCGCTGGACCCGCCTTGGGCGCCGCCGGACGAAGAACCGCTGGCGCCGCCACTCCCGGAGGAGTCGTCACTGCCGGAGGCGCCGCCGGCGCCGCCGGTCGAAGCGCTTGCGGCCTGGGCATTGGGAAGATGAACGGTGAGTTGGTAGATCGGGGCGGCGGCGGTTGACTGGAGGTCCATGATCGAAGCGTCGTTGAGGTAGGGCTGTTCGCCCCCGGGGCCGTTGACGGCAATGGCGATCTTCACGGCCTGGGGCAATGTGCCATCGGCGGTCGAGTCCCATTCGGTGAGCCACTCGGCGCCGTCCCAATACGCGAACTCGATGCGATACGCCTCGGGGGCCAGGACCTCGCTCATGGCCAGCAGGGACTGGGTGTCTCCCTGTTCGGAGAGATAGGTGCTTTGGGAGCGGCTCGTCTCGCGGCGCATCAACGCCAGGCCGCTCTGACCGGCGGCGCTACCGGTGGTATCGGTTCCGATGAAATAGGCCACAGAACGCATGTCGCTGGGAAGCGTGGTAGCAAGCGACATTTCCTCCGGCCGTGGAACCCGGCTTACGTCGACCTGCATTTCGAATTGCGTTCCGACCAGGCCGGGCTTGGGGGCGGGGGTGGCTTCCTCATCGGCAGAGGAGCTGGAACTGCCGCTGGAAGATGCACCTCCCTGAGCACTACCGCCGGACGAACTTCCGCTGCCTGCGCCGCTGCCTGAGCTTCCCCCCGACGACGACGCGCCGCTGGAACCGCTCCCCGAGGCGCCTCCGGTTCCGCTTGCTGAGCCGCTTCCCGAGCCTCCGCTGCTGCCGCCGGAACCGCCGCCGCCCGAAGAATTGCCGCCGGAACTACTGCCGCCAGAAGAATTCCCGCCAGAAGAACTCCCGCTGTCACCCAAGGCGCTTTGCAGGCCGCCGGCGGCGGCGCTGGTCGCGGCGCTAAGCATCGACTGCAGTCCGGCATCGTCGAATGGCTCGGTGCGCACGGTTCCGCGCAAGTCGTCGGCGATCCGTCGCAACAGTACCCGGCCCAACTGGTCTTGCTCGTTGCTGCCGCGGGTGCGGTCGACCGCGCGGAGGTGCAGATCGATCGCCATGCTGACCGCGATCATCACCAGGCTGGTCAGAGCCAAGGCCAGGATCACTTCCAGGAGCGAGAACGCTCGGCGCAAGGGAGCCTGTCGATTGAAAGAAACGGAGGTCATCATTGCAATCGGTTTCTCGCTAGGTACCGCTGCTCGAAGAACTGCTGGCGCTGGCCGCCGCTTCGGCGTCGGCCGCTTCTTGCTCGAGCACGCCGGGATCTTGCATCCAGCGGACCAGCGAGCAAGTGGTGGGGTTGGCTTCGGTCGACTCGGCGGGGGCCACCGTGACCCGAACGCTGATCGTCCCCTGCTGGTCGATATTTTGGAACTCGATGCTGTAGACCCAATTGGCGTCGGTTTCGCAAACCGAGTTGGCCACAGGTTGAGGGAGGAGCAGACCCGCCATGACCTCGGCCAATTTGCTTTCGCACAGCACGGTGGCCCGCGTCAAATCCCGGGCTTGTTTGGCATTGCGCAGGCCCAGCCGGAGCAACTCTCCCAGGACGGCCAAGGCGCCCGATAGAATCGCAAGGGCCAAAATGACCTCGAGCAAGGTGAAGGCCCGCCCCGTGGCAAGTTTACGCCGGCGCAGGATCATAGCCCCACCTCGTCGGGACCGATGATTTCGCCGGAGCGGGAAGTGGCCGTCATCCCCCGCAGCTCGACCTTCAGAAACCGCTCCTGGGAATTGGACAACAGGACTTGCGCGGTCGAGGTCGTTCCATCGGGGTAGAAGAAGACGCGAGGGAGCGTCTGTCCCCCGTCCCCCTCCACGGCGGCAGAGCGCCCCTCGACCACTTTCTCGCCGGCATAAAACGAAATGCCGTCCGGCAGCGTTGCGGGGCGCGACACCCCGGGCGCGTTGCTAGAAACCGTGGCGGAATCTCCCGAGGCGTCGGTCTCGGAAGCCACGATCGAGAACTGGTTGCCGCCGAATTCGTACTCGAAGGCGTGCGTCAGTCCGGTGGACATGGCCTGCAAGCGGGCGTTGGTCCAGGCGGTCCGGACCATATCGGCCCCTTTGCGCAGGCGTTCGTTTTCGAATGCCCGGGTGAACGCGGGCCAGGACATGGCGGCCACCGCCACCAAGAGGGCGAGTGTGAGGAGGATTTCGAACAGCGTGAACCCCGCCGACCGCGAGCTTCGGCGGGTAAGTCGTTGGTTCACGGCGGTTTCCCCTGGAAAAACGATGTCTTCGCGCTTGCTGAATTGGCAGGCTGGTGTGCGTTGTGACCGACAAGCGTTGGGGATCGAACGGCTAGCCACGAGCGGGTGAAGTCGCTTTCACCCGGATCCTCTTTACTGGACGGGCCAATTGCCGATGTCGTCGGCGGTGCCGTCTTGTCCATCCGGACCGAGCGACCACACATCGGCCTTATCGGTATTGCGTCCGCCGTTCGGGTTGTACTGATAGGGATTTCCCCAGGGGTCTGGCGGGACATCCTTGTTGAGGTACGGTCCGCTCCATTGTGAATTGGCGCCGGATGCCTCGGCGGGGGGCGTCGACGAGCGCAAGCTGGATAAATCGCTGGGGTAGACACCTAGAGCAAACTGCGCCTGTTCCAGCGCGCTTTCGATCAGGCTAATCTGGCTCTGGGCCGCTTTAATGTTGGCGCTCCGCTGAACGCCGGTGAACATGGTTACGGCCAACGAGCCGAGGATCACGAGGATCGCCAGCACGAGCAGCACTTCCATCAGCGTAAAACCGGCTGTTCGGCGCCGCGCTCGATTTCGGCGGCGGATCG
>JALHPA010000002.1 GCA_022842745.1 Pirellulales bacterium | reverse complement strand
CGATCGCAGGCGTTGCGCCGCCGGCGCTGGGTGAAGTTACGGTAATGACCGTCTGGCCCAGCATGGCGTCGCTCGGGCTGGGGCGGTGGTTGGGCCGCCAGTATCTGATTGGCGAAGGGAAGTCCGCAATTACCGTGGGACGTGTGCTGGCGCTACTGTGCATTCCGTTTTCCCTGGCGCTGTTCGCCTGGATGGTGTTTCCCAATCCCTTGAACCTGGGTACGTACCTGCGCCGCTACCGTTTGACGAACCGGCGAATTATCATCGAGCAGGGCTTGCGGGGGAGGCCGGAACAGTTCGTCGATCTGGACCGCTTCGACGACATTGAGGTGGTCGTGCTTCCGGGCCAACAGTGGTATCCGGCGGGAGATCTGGTGTTTAAGAGGGGGGCGGTCGAAACGTTCCGATTGAAGGGAGTCTTGCGGCCGGAGACTTTTCGGCAAACTTGCCTGAAAGCTCGCCAGTCGTACGTGGGAGTCAAAAAGGCGCTAGCCAGTTAAGGTCGGGAATGATTCGGCGGGAGTCTCCTGATCGAGAAAGAAGCGGTCCACAGGCTCGTCCGCACGTGCTCAAAATTTCGCTTTTCGCTGCTCTTCCGTGACGGACAGCAATACAGCCCATCTGGTGGATCCCGAACCGGATCCCGAGTCTCCCGTTCTCGACGGGGCGTTGGTCGACCACGGTCGAATCGCCGACCTGATCGCCCAAATCAAAGAGTCGGCCGATAAGCTCGCCAGCGATCGGACGTCCCGCGGCGACCTCAAGATCCTCAGCCGCACGATGCGCGAGCTGCGCTATGCTTTCAAAGTCTTCAGTCCCTACCGCTCGCGGCGCAAGGTGACCGTATTCGGCTCCGCCAGGACGCTGCCTGGCACGCCAGCCTACGTCCAGGCAGTCGAATTCGGCAAGGCGATGGCGGACCGGGGATGGTTGGTGGTGACCGGGGCGGCGAGCGGGATCATGGAAGCGGGGCACGTCGGGGCGGGCCGCGAAAACTCGATGGGGATCAACATCATGCTCCCCTTCGAGCAGGGGAGCAACCCGATCATCGCCGGCGATCCCAAGCTGGTCCACATGAAGTACTTCTTCACCCGCAAGCTGATGTTCGTAAAGGAATGCGACGCGGTTTGCCTATTGCCGGGAGGGTTTGGTACGCTCGACGAAGGTCTCGAAGTGCTGACCCTGCTCCAAACCGGTAAGCGGGATCTGGTCCCCGTGGTCCTGCTCGACCCGGCGGGAGGGGATTTCTGGCATCACTTTCAGGAATTTGTCGAAGGAAAGCTGCTGGCCAACGGCTTGATTTCGCCGGAGGACACATCGCTCTACCTGTTGACCGACAGCGTGCCGGCGGCGATGGAGGAGATCCTGGGCTTCTACCGCGTGTTTCACAGTATGCGGTTTGTCCGGCACCAATTGGTATTTCGCCTGTTCGAACGCCCCAGCGACGAGCTGCTGGACGCGATCAACTCGGAATTCGCCGACATTCTGGTCGATGGCCAATTCCGGGTGGGCGAACCGCTTCCGGAGGAAAAGGACGAGCCGGCCTTCGTCGCCTTGCCCCGCCTCATCTTTCATTTCAACCGGCGGAGCCTCGGGCGGTTGCGGGAATTGATCAACTTCATCAATCGATCCGGCCCAGGCAACGGCTCGGCGTCTCCCAGCGCCGGGATCTGACGACGTTGACCGTTGACTCGTCGTCCGCCGCAACTGGCTCGCGGCGGGCCGCTACTCGATCAGCTCGCGGATAAAGTCGACCTGCGGATCGCCCCCCCCTTTGATCGCGGCCCCCTTGAGAAATTCATTCACATACCGCAGCTTCTCTTTCGGCCGGTCGGGGTCCCGAAAATTATCTCCCTTTTGAATGATCGGCCGCTGCTCGGAAATGCCGCCAAAGGACCGTGTCCCTGCCGCCTGGCAGGGGAACCAATAGCCGCGTTTGCCGTTGGCGTCGGTCAAGTAGAACTCCGGATAGCAATGCCCTTGCACCCAGACAGTGCGCGCCGGAATGCCGTTATTGCGGCAGAGGGCGATGAACAGCGCCGACAATTCTTCGCAGTCCCCGGTGCCGTCGTTCAAAGCCCGCAGCGCCCCTTTTAGCTCGCCGGTCTTGTACTCGATTTTCTCGCGCACCAGGTCGTAGATCGCTTCCACCTTTTCCCAGCCTTGTTTGTCCGTGCCCGCTTCCTTGGCGAGGGCCACGATCTTGGGATGTTTCGTCTCGATGTAGGGGCTGATGCCGAGGAACGGAACCAAATCCTTCCCCGGTTTTTCGGGAATTTTCAACTCGGACGTCTGTTCCGGCGCAACCAGCGCGCTGCGCGTGATCTCAAAAATGACATGCGCCGAAGCCGACTCCCCCGATTTGAGCGCGGGGACGTCGACCACCATCTGCTTGACGCCTCCGGCGAGCGTCTTGTACGTGATCGCGCGGACGTTGGGAGTCGTTTTTTCTTCCAGAATTCTCACCCGCTGCTCGGGCCAGTCGGTCGGAACCGGGGCGGTGCCTCGAATTCCCTTGCACGGTCCGCCAACGGCGGTGACGTTGATGCCCACCTTGAGCTTCTGAACGAGGGGCTGCTTATCGAGCACCGGACCGTTGTGTTTCTCGTCCGGCTCGAACTGCGACATTCCCACACAAGGAAATAACGCGATCAGCCACAGCGAGATTCCAACGGCGATTCCAAACGCTTTTTTCACGGTGTGCCTCAATCACAAAAACGCGTCGGTGCGGAGTTTCACGATGCGGGATTTCGCGATCTCGACCGAATTGACGACGATCCGCTTCCGCGGCTGCCCACCGCTCCGCATGGTCTGTTCAGATTCTCTATTTTAGCATCGCGGGCTTGATAGCAAGCAGTGCAACAGGTAGGACCAGCGCCTTCCGCACGGGGCATAGGGGACCTTCCTTCAGTCCGGGCAGGCCGATTCTTGACCCTAACTGCAAATCCTACCTATACTAACATCCTGGGTACCCTTCGCCTCTTCCGCTCTAAGCTTGAGACCCTGCATGTTCCTCGGCCGCGTTTTTTCCCCGGTGGTCTGGATGCCTTGCGTCGTCGCGGGGTGGGTGGTTTTGGCGTTGGCAGCCTCTGGCGAGGCCCAAAATCCTGCCCGCCCGAATGGTCCCCCAAGCGGATACCGCCGCTTGGCGCCGGGCGTGGAGACGGTCATTCCAGCCGATGTAAATCCCGGCGAAACCGTGAGTTATCACAATTTGCCGGCGGTCCTGACTTTGGCCGGAGTGAATTGGCAGCCGCAAACTTTTGCCGAGTCGCGCACGATCCGAGCGCAGGCGACCAACGCCGCCGTGCGGCGAGAGGTCTGGAACCTGGAGTTCGCGTTCAAGCCGATGCGGATGATGGCGGTCGATCTGCCGGCCGCCGGGGGGAAGATGCAGCGAAAGATGATCTGGTACATGGTGTACCGGGTGACGAACATGGGAGGCCATCTCAAGCCCGTGGTCGCCGCCGACGGGACGGTGAGCTTGGAAAAAGTGAACCACCCCGTCGAGTTCTCCCCGCAATTTCTGCTTTACAGTCCCGAGAGCAAAAAGGCGTACCTGGACAAGCTTCTGCCAGTGGCAATCGAGTCGATTCGCCGGCGCGAGGATCCGCGCCGCAAGCTGTTGGATAGCGTGGAAATGGCCGCCAAGCCGATCGAAGTGAGCACTCCCGAAAACGACCAAAGCGTGTGGGGCGTCGCGACTTGGGAATCGGGGATGGAGAGTGCCGACGAGATCGATCCACGCACGGACTATTTTTCGATCTTCGTCTCCGGGCTGTCGAACGCCTACAAATTCGCCGATCCACCGGGTGCTTTTAAGGCCGGGGATCCGCCAGCCACGGGGCGACTGTACCGGCAGAAGACGCTACAGCTCAATTTTTGGCGGCCGAGCGACGCATTCCGCGAAGGAGAGACCGAAATCTTCTTCGGTCTGCCGCCAGAATTGCGCGTCCGAGGGCAGATTGACTACCAATGGGTCTTCCGGTAGTCTCACGGGTTTGAGCTGCAAGCGTTCGTTTTTTGCCTGCGGCCCGGTGGCGGCGTTCGACCGGTTCGCAGATAGATAGATGATTCGCTTGCCGGCCCCTGAATTTCCAATCGCTGCATCGGCTTAGTCCAGCAGCGTTTTCGCATCGAGATATTTTGCACGGGAGTTCGTGAAATGGCACATAAGAAAGGTCAAGGCTCCAGCCGCAACGGGCGCGATTCCAACGGCCAGCGGCGGGGAGTGAAAAAATTTGCCGGCGAAAAGGTGTACGCCGGCAACATTCTGGTTCGCCAGGTGGGCAACCGCTTCCACGCCGGCAAAGGTGTGGGCCAGGGGAACGATTTCACGCTCTTCGCGCTCGTGGATGGCAAGGTCTCCTTCGATCGATCGGGCCGCCGCGTGAACATCGTCACGGCCGAAGTGGCCGCCAGTTAGCCGCGACTCGGCGGTGCCGGATTGGCTGCAAACGAGGCCCGGGGTCGCTCGTGAAGGGAGCGTGGGGGCGAATCCATCCCGGGAGGCCCATGTGCGGTTTTGGCCACCCTTGCGACTCTGGTCCCCCGTCGCTAGCATGCTCTGAGAACGAGCGCGGGTAAGTTGGCTCGCTGTTTGTTTGCCCGTTTCCCAGTCTCATTGGCGGGGCTAATGGGGCGCTTCGTTTCGCTGCCGCAGCGCAACGACTTCCGTTGGAAGCGACGAGACCCGCTTGGACGAACGATGGACCTCACCGCGATTTTGCAGTTGTACGTGTTTGTGCTGGCCGGTTTCGTCGGATTCCAGATCATCACCAAGGTACCGGCCCTGTTGCACACGCCGCTGATGTCGGCGACGAACGCAATCTCCGGAATCTCGCTCGTGGGATCGCTGGTGGCGGCCGGCGCCGACCGTGGACCGGTCAGCGTGACCTTGGGTCTGATTGCCGTGACCGCCGCCACGATCAACGTGGTCGGGGGATTCATGATCACGGACCGGATGTTGAAGATGTTCAAGCGCGACTCCCGCCCCGGCCCTCTGTCCGTGAGCCAGAACGGAAGCCCGAAGCAATTGGAGCAACGCTCCTGAGCTTGATGCCATGGCCCACCTTTTACTCGCCAGCGGTTGGGAAGCGACTTTCTTCGCGGCGTCCGCGCCGACCTCGGCCGTCCGGGAATATCTGATCCAATTCGCCTACCTGGCGGCGTCGGTGCTGTTCATTCTGGGCTTGCGCGGGCTGACCGCCCCCGACAAGGCCCGCCGCGGAATGCAACTGGCGGCGATCGGCATGGCCGTGGCCGTAATCGGCACGCTGCTGCACCACGAGATTCTCACTTACACGTGGATACTTGTGGGCTTGGTCGTGGGGTCCGCAATCGGCGCGGCGATCTCCATCTGGATGCCGATGACGGCCATCCCGCAGCGCACGGCGATCTCGCACGCCTTCGGCGCGCTGGCGGCGACGTTGGTGGGAATCGAGCATTACGAGCATTTGCGGCATTTGGGGGGGGCGATCGGCGGGATCGAACTGGCGGCCCTCGGATTCGAGGTCTTGTTTGGGTCGCTGACGATCACCGGCTCTTTGATGGCGTTCGGCAAGCTGCAAGGGTTGATACCCAGCGCTCCCGTCACCTACAAGCTGCAAAACGAAATCAACATCGGCTTGTTTGCGTTCGCGGTGGTGCTCTTTTTCGCGATTGTGTTTGGCGCGTCCGACAGCGGTTGGCACGCGGCGGCTTTCTATGCCATGGTCGGGGTGGGGCTGGCGGTGGGGGTGCTGTTGGTGTTGCCCATCGGCGGCGCCGACATGCCGGTCGTCATTTCGCTCTTGAATTCCTATGCCGGATTGGCGGCCTCGGCCACCGGGTTCGCGCTGCATAACAACGTTCTGATCATCGCGGGCGCTTTGGACGGCGCCAGCGGGTTCTTGCTTTCGATCTTGATGAGCAAGGCGATGAACCGTTCGTTCACCAACGTCTTGTTCGGCGCATTCGGCGCCGTCCCGGAGGGGGTCGCCGCCGCCATCGGATCCGAACAAAAAACCGTCAAAGCGGTGAGCGTGGAAGACGCCGCGATCCAGTTGGCCTACGCGCGGGACGTGATTGTAGTCCCTGGCTTCGGCATGGCCGTGGCCCAGGCCCAGCACCAGGTGCGCGAGCTGGCCGAGCAGATCGAGAAACATGGCGGCGAAGTCAAGTACGCCATCCATCCGGTGGCGGGACGCATGCCTGGGCATATGAACGTCCTATTGGCGGAGGCCAACGTCCCTTACGACCGTCTATTCGAGATGGACGAGATCAACGGCGAGTTTCCCCGCGCCGATGTGGCGCTGGTCATCGGCGCCAACGACGTCGTCAATCCTGCCGCGAGGAACGATCCTTCCAGTCCGATCCACGGGATGCCGATTCTGAACGCCGACCAGGCCAAAAGCATCATCGTGCTCAAGCGAAGCATGAATCCCGGCTTTTCGCAAATCGAGAACGAGCTGTTCTACGATCCGAAGTGCTCGCTTCTATTCGGCGACGCGAAGAGCTCGCTCTCGCAGTTGGTCACGGCGATCAAGGGGTTGTAGCAATGCCAGTTGGCGTTGCGTCGGAACCGTCGGCAGGGCATTCAATATCGAATGACGTGCCGAAATAGCCGTACGGAGATCACCGCCAGCACCGCGTTTGCGCCCCAGATCGCCAGATTGGGCCACGTACCGGATTTGCAGCGATCGGTCGCAACGGCAATCAATGGGTAATACGCAAGCAAGATCGGCAGAAAGCAGACAAAGAAACTGGTAAGCACCTCGCTGCTCCGCATTCGGATCGCGATCGGAATGCCAACCAGGGCGAATCCCAGGCAACTAAAACCGTTGGCCCAGCGGCGGGGGGGCTCAAACTGCAAGCGTCCGAGTTGTCCCTGTTCTTCCTTCAGTCGCTGGGTCCAAGGAGTCCAGTTCGCATCGCCTAAAGGTTCGATATTTCCGGTTAGCAATGCTAAAGCCGCGACGGCGGTCCGATCCTGTTGCAGGCGTTCAACGGCTACTTTCTGTTGTTGCACACGAACGGGAATTTCGGCCAATGACAAGTGGGCGGGCGACTGTCCGGAGGTCCCCTTTCGCGAGACTCGATCGAGCGATACTTCGAAATCCAGAGCACCCGGAAATCGAAAGCGAGTGCTGCCGGTTTCCACGTGGCCATCGAACAACGAAATGGTCAGAACTCCCGCCGACAAATCGGCTCGCAACGATCCCGTTGCAGCCGTGACGGTGCTGACGGGAAGATCGTCCGCCAATTGGAATGTGAACGTGGGTCGGATGAGCTGTCGTCCGTCGACCCGACTGACGTGGGCGGTAAATGCTCTGGACGTGAAGGACTTACGCGTTTCAAGCGTGCGATACGCGATATTCTCGATCGCTCCAAGCAGGACTCGCTGTGCTCCGAGATACCCCCACGACATTGCGACGTCGTTTAGCCAGACCGTCGCGAAGCTGAGCAGAGTCATCAGCGCAAGCGTCGGCCAGACGATGGTTAACGGATGCACTCCAAGTCCCTTCAAGGCCGCAATCTCGTTGGCGCCGGCCATCCGCCCATAAACCTGGCAGACCGCCAGCAAAGCGCCGCCCGGAACGGCAAACAACAATGCATTCGGGAGCAAATAGGGAATCAATTGAGCGACTTCGAGAGCCCCCAAGCCTTCCGTAATGGCCTCCTTGACCACGAACGACACGAGCAATAAGGCCGAGATGGCGGCGACGGTGATCGCCAGCGTACCCATCGTCTGGGTCAAAATGTACCGCGTCAGAATTTTCATGCACTTCTAGCAGGCGTCAGACGAAAGCCGCCTAAAAATCGTGCCATACTTTGATCGCGGTCAATGCCAAAATCGTTGCCGCCAGTGCCTTGTATTCGCGGTTGCTCCTCCAGTTTCCGAAGCTCCAGCAAGCGAGCGGGCGAACGGCGCGGGTGGATCTCGGTACCAGGCGGGGCGTGCGAGAAGCATAATCAGACCATTCCCGTCCAAAGTATTGCGTCATCGCTCGCTCTTCCTTGTGGATTTGAGGGAAGTACAGTATCAGAAAGAGCGCGAGCATGACCAGATGGTTCTCATAGTCGTCCAAGAGGAGACTAAAACCGATCATCATGAATAGCGTGCCAAGATAAAGCGGATTTCGAGTCAGGCTGTAAGGGCCTTCGACCGCAAGCGCACGATTCTTTCGAAGTACTCCCGCTGCCCAGGATCTAAAACCCAGCCCCGCGAAAACGAAGATCAGTCCACAGAGCGTCCAGGGGTTGTCCAACTGGACGAGATCGTGCGGCCGAAATCCAAGCGCCATGTCTTCCGCCACCAGCACGGATACAACCACAATCGAAACCAAAATTCGCTTGCGGACCAGCCATGCGAGTGAGCGGGCCAGGAGGTGGAAGACGGGGGAGCGAGGCGACGGCGTGACCGGTTCAAACGCAACGGGAGTATGCATGCAATAAGTTTGCTTATTGAGAACTTTTTTGTTGAAAGGCGAAGCGAGAGGCGCGCATTTCCACCGTTCGCGATCGCGCGGAGACGTTTCACGTTACTGATTTGGTAAGCATCATCGTGCAATCGAGGCATGCCGTCTGGATCAAAAGGCCAAAGGTGAACGATTTGTAATCTTCATTACTTCACGATTCTCAACCCAGCACGGTACATGGCCCGGCTTGCCCCTTGCAAACGATCCCGTCGTTCGCCTGCAGTCCCGCAGTCCCGCTGTGCCGCTGTGCCGCAGTGCCGCAGCGCCGCTGTGCCCAGACGGTAGCTTCCGGCCCGCGGGCAGGTTATGATTCTGGCTCGGGGACTGCCTATTTACCTGTCTTTGCTGGGAGTTTTGCAGCGATGATGTTAAGCCGCGCGCGTTGTTTTTCGATGTTGGCCTTGCTGGTGGCGACGATTTCGGCGGTTCGCGCCGACGACGCCAAGAACATTCTGAATTCGCTCTCGGCAAAGGAAAAAGCTGAGGGTTGGAAGCTGCTCTTCGACGGCAAATCGACCGACGGCTGGCGCAATTACAAAGCCGACAAAGTCAGCCCCGGCTGGCAGATTGTCGACGGCGCGCTGACCCGCGCCGCCAAGGACGCCGGCGATATCATCACGAAGGACCAGTACGACAGTTTCGAGTTGGTGCTGGAGTACAATATCTCGAAGGGGGGCAACTCCGGCATCATGTACCACGTAACCGAAGAGGGAGACACGCCCTGGAAAACCGGCCCGGAGATCCAGGTGCAGGACAACAAGGATGGTCACGACCCGCAAAAATCCGGCTGGTTGTACCAACTCTACCAGCCAGATTTTGACGCCACCAAGCCCGCCGGGGAATGGAACGAACTGCGAATCGTCATCACGCCCGAAAAGTGCCAGCACTTCATGAACGGCAAAAAATACGTGGAGTACGTCAAGGGGAGCAAGGATTGGGACGAGCGCGTCGCCAAGAGCAAATTCGGCTCGATGCCGCTGTTCGGCAAGGCCAAGAACGGGTACATCTGCCTGCAGGATCACGGCGACAAGGTGGCCTATCGCAACATCAAAATCCGCGAAATCCACTAACTGCCGGCAGTGTGGACCGCCGGCAGTGTGGACCGCCGGCAGTGTAAACCGCCGGCAGAGCGGACTGGCAGCCAAGCGGACCGCCAGCAAAGAAGATCGCCGGCAGCCAACGGCGGCTTGGACTCAACCGGCCGCTGAACTTTGTTCGATCGATCTGCGTCCCATTCTAACTGAATCGACTATTGAGGGAGCTTCGTAACATGACCCCAGTCCGCCGTACGATTGTCGGCTCGGCAATTCTCTTGACCTTGGGCATCGCCGGTTGGGTCTTTCGGGCCGCCGCCGAGGAATACTTGAGCGGCAAGGTCTGGCCGCGCCCCAAAACCGTCGAACCGGGGACCGAGCCGAACGGCCCCCCCTCCGACGCGATCGTCCTCTTCGACGGCAAAAGCTTGTCCGAATGGGAGGGGGGCGAAAAGTGGCAAATCCAGGAGGGCGTGGCCACGGTGCGCGGCGGCGGCATCCACACCAAGCGGTCCTTCGGCGATTGCCAGTTGCACATCGAATGGGCCTCTCCCGCCAAAGTCGAAGGCAGCGGCCAGGGGCGGGGCAATAGCGGCGTCTACTTCATGGGCAATTACGAAATCCAAATCCTCGACTCCTACCAGAACGAGACCTATTTCGACGGCCAGGCGGCCTCCCTGTACAAGCAGCGCCCGCCACTGGTCAATGCCAGCCGCAAACCGGGGGAATGGCAGACGTACGACATCGTTTTTAACGCTCCCCGGTTCGACAAGGATGGCAAATTGGCCAAACCCGGATATGTCACCGTGCTCCACAATGGCGTGCTGGTGCAAAACCATACCGAGATCGAGGGTACGACCGCTTGGGACGCGGCGCCGAAATACACTGCTCATGCCGATAAGCTTCCTCTGCAACTGCAGGACCACGGAAACCCGATTCGCTTCCGCAACATTTGGATTCGAGAGCTGTAGTTCATCAGCCCGATCGCCAATAGTCGCGCAAGGGGTCATCCGGCGCCACTCGCGACCGAACGGGACTGAGATAAGGGGGGGTGACGTATCCAATGAACTTGTCACCGCTCGTGCCGCCGTTGGCCGCGACCTTGGCGGCCCTCTTTTGCAGCTTTGCTGGGGGGTGCTTCCGTGCGCCGGGGTGTTTACCCGCGGCGCTGGCCGCGGACGAGGCGGGCGCCAAAAGCCAATCGAGCTTCGGGGCGGCCAGAAAGATTGGCAAGTTGTCCGATGGCCGAATCAAGGAAAGCAGCGGACTTTGCCGGTCGCTGGCGTTTCCAGGATGCTTCTGGACGCACAACGACGGAGCGGATGGACGGTTGTTCTTGCTCGACCGCGCGGGGGAAACCATCGCCACGTTAGAGGTCGAAGGGATCAAAATGGCGGATGTCGAGGACATCGCCTCATTCGCCTGGAAGGGGCGCAATTTGCTCCTGCTGGCGGACACCGGGGACAACGATTTCAATCGTCCGTTCTGCCGGTTGGTCCTGGTGGAGGAGCCAGCCAAGGCGCCGGATAAGAAAAAGCGCGCTCAGCCAATCCGCGCGTTCCGGGTCCTACAGTTTCAATTCCCGGATGGACCGCGGAATTGCGAAGCGGTCGGCTTCGATCCGACCACCCAAAACGCCTACCTGGCCAGCAAGGAAAAACGGCACGGCGTCTACCTGTACCAGGCGCCGCTCGCTCGGCTGCTGGACGAAGAACCGCCAACCATGCCGCTTGACCAATCGATAACGGAGGCCAAGTTGGTGGGCAGCATGGAGCTGCCTCCGGTGGCCGGAATGGACATCAGCAGCGACGGCCGGCGCGCGGTGCTGCTCGCCGATGACGCCGCTTTCGCCTTTGAGCGATTGGACCACGAAGGCTGGCCCGAGGCGTTTTCTCGCGCTCCGGCGCGGCTGGAACTTCCCCCGCGAAAGAATGGCGAATCGATTTGCTATGGCAGCGATGGCCGCTCGCTATATTTAACCAGCGAAGGGAACGGCGAACCCTTCTGGGAGCTTCCCGCCACCCCTCCCCAGGACGTGCGACCGCTCCCCAAAGCGCGCCCTCCACGGAACAGGCCCAATTGATCCCTTTAAGCGCGGTTCACTCGAATTAAGACATAGCCCAGGCAATTCTGACGATGATTTCGGTCGGGTCGATCTGCCAATTTCTGGAATCGTTTGCCCCGCAACGGCTGGCGGCCGACTGGGACAACGTGGGACTCCTGGTCGGCGATCCCTCCGCCATCGTCGAGCGGGCCATGACTTGTCTCACCGTCACTCCCGAGAGCGTTGCCGAAGCGGTCGAAGGCGGGGTGAATCTGATGGTCACGCACCATCCGTTTCCTTTTCATCCCCTGCGCCGCGTGACGACCCTAACCGTAGAAGGCAAACTCCTGTTGGACTTGTCAGCGGCTCGGATAGCAGTTTGCAGCCCCCACACGGCGTTCGATTCAGCGGCAAATGGCATCAACGCCCGCCTGGCCGGTGGCTTAGGCCTGCGGCAAGCGGTTCCGTTGCAGGCCGATCCGTTGTCGGCCGACCTGGGGACCGGTCGGATTGGAGAAACGGTCGATGCTGCGCCGCTGTCGACTCTGGCCCGGCGGCTGGCTGGCTTCCTCAAAATCGGCGGCGTGCAAATCGTGGGAGACCCTTTAAAGCCGGTGCGGCGTGTTGCCGTGGCCTGCGGAAGTGCAGGCGACCTGCTCCGGACGGCGGCGGACCAGGGTTGCGATTGCTTCGTCACCGGCGAGACCAGCTTTCACAATGCGCTGTTTGCGCAAGCTCGTGGCATAAGTCTGATTCTGGCCGGGCATTACGCCAGCGAGCGATTTGCGGTGGAGGCGTTGGCCGATACGTTGTCCAGCGAATTCGGCGGCCTGTCGATCTGGTCCAGCCGTCGCGAACGCGATCCGCTGGCGTGGATCTCGGCGTAGTTTCCGGGACGCGGCCGCTTGCGACGCCGGCCGCAAGACCGCAATTTTGACCATTTCGCCCGGCCTCCTACAATTCCGGGACGTGGTTGGCCGGGCGTTTCCCAAGATAACCGCCGGGGCGGCCGAATCGAATGGGTCCGCGCCTGTCGCGGCGGAAAAACGATGGTGGATTTGATTTTCCTGCGCATTTTCAAAGGCGTCGAATGATCCCTCCCCGGGTGCTTACGGCTCTGCCGGTGTACAACGAAGTCGCCTATGTGAACGGCGTTCTCGACGAAGTCCTCCGGTACTGTCGCGATGTGCTCGTCGTCGACGACGGATCGACGGACGGGACCAGTGCTCTGCTCGATGCCCGGAACGACGTGCGCATCGTCCGGCATGAGCGTAATCAAGGCTATGGGGCGGGCCTGCGCAGCGCATTCGATTACGCGACGCGGCTTGAATACGAAATCCTGGTGACCATCGACTGCGACGGCCAGCACCAGCCGCGCCGCATTCCCGAATTCGTGGCCGCCTGCACGCCGGACGTGGACATTGTCTCGGGCAGCCGTTATTTGCAGGTTTTTGACGGAGACAGTGCCCCCCCCGCCGACCGCCGGAAGATCAACGCCCAGATTACCGACCAAATCAATCGGCGGCTGGGATTGGAACTGACCGACGCCTTCTGCGGGTTCAAGGCGTACCGCGTGGCGGCGCTCGAATGTTTCGACATCCGCGAAACGGGCTACGCCATGCCGTTGGAATTATGGGTACAGGCGGCCCATGCCCAACTGCGCATCGTGGAATTACCGGTGCCACTGATATATCTGGACGAGAAACGTTCGTTTGGCGGCTCGCTGGACGATGCCCAAACCCGTCTGCGGTATTATCATGAGGTCATCGACCGCTGCCTGGCGGCGCTGCCGGCCCAGCCTTGCGGCAAGGGACGCTGACGGGCGCCCGATTGCGCCGGCTGCTTTCAACCGATTCGAATGGAAGTGTTCCCCGTCGACCATGGCCACAGTCGCATCCGCATCGCCCCTTCTATCGCGACCCATGGGCGCAAGCTCCCTACCCCAGCATTTCGCCGCTCCCAAGGATAACGGCGGGCAGTTGATCGAGCCTCCCCTGGACGCCGCTTTGTCCCTGCTGGCGGCCAATCGCCAGCGGTTGGACGATGCCGAATACGACCTTCAGGGTCAAAGCTTAGGTTCGCTGCGGGCGTTGGCCCATGCGCAACTGCTGTCCGCCGCGCGCCAATACACGGCCCAATACCGGTCGGTGGAAACTGGCGTGCCGGAGGGGGAGCCCCCTCTGGTTCTGGCGGGGCATCAGCCGGAGTTGTTCCATCCCGGGGTCTGGCTGAAGAACTTCGTGCTGGACCGGATGGCGAAGCAGTGCCGGGCCGTGGCGGTCAATCTGATCGTCGACAGCGACACGATCAAAGGCTCCTCCCTACGCGTTCCGACGGGCAGCTTCGAACAGCCCGCTGTGGAAAACGTTCCGTTCGATCGCGTCGGCGAGGTAATGCCCTTTGAAGAGCGATCCATCAACCAGCAGAAGTGCTTCGAAAGCTTTGGCGAGCGGGCGACCGCGGCGATCCGCCCCCTGGTAAAAAATCCGCTGCTCCACGACTTCTGGCCGTTAGCGGTCGAGCGTTCTCGCGAAACCAGAAATCTGGGCGAGTGTATCGCCCAATCGCGACACCAATGGGAGGGCCAGTGGGGCCTGTCAACGCTCGAGATTCCGCAGAGCCGGGTCTTCTCATTGCCGGCGGTCCACCATCTGACGGCGCATCTTCTGGCCCATCTGCCGAGGTTTTGGGACGCTTACAACACTTCGCTGGTCGAATACCGGCGAGAAAACCGGATTCGCAGCGTTTCGCATCCGGCCCCGGACCTGGCAACGGACGGCGAGTGGCTGGAGGCGCCCTATTGGATTTGGACCCCCTCCAATCCGCGCCGCAGGAGGGTGTTCGTTCGCGACACAGGAGACGGCTTGGAGCTGACCGACCGCGGCGAGATCCGTTTCCCCTTGCCGATTTCCCCCGAGCGCGACGCCACGGCGGGAATCGAAGCGCTCTCATCGCTGGCAGGCCGGGGAATCCGTCTGCGGAGCCGCGCGCTTCTGACCACGCTCGCCGCCCGGGTCCTGCTGGGCGATCTGTTCATCCACGGCATCGGCGGCGCGAAATACGACCAACTGACCGATCGGATCATCGCGCGGTTTTTTGGCCTGACCCCGCCTGGGTATTTCGTCGTCTCGGGAACGTTGCGGCTGTCGAACTCGGAGCAACTTTCGGTCGCCGAGCAGCTCCGTCTGGCAAAGCAGGAGCTTCGCGAGATCCAATTCCACCCGGAGCGATTGCTCTCTTGCGATGGCGGATCAACCGGTGACGGCGCCGCGTGCCGCTGGGCGTCGGCCAAACAGGAGTGGATCCGCACCGAGCCGGACGTGCAAAATGCCCGCCAACGCTGCCGAGCGATCCGAGCCGCCAACGAAGCCATGTCGCCGTGGTTGTCGGAGAGGCGCGAGGAAGTCGCCAATCGGATCGATGCACTGCGCCAACGGCTGCGGGGCGAGCGAATCCTTCGTTCCCGCGAATACGCATTCTGCCTATTCCCCGCAGAGGAACTGGGTCGCTTTCTAGGCGTGCAAAGTCCGGTCAGTTAGCCAAACGGTGTGCCATTCCGCACGCTTTTCGTTTGCCGACAACGCCTCGACGCTTCTCCGCGGCTCGAACCGCAGGCAAACCTTGCTCGACTAGGTGTTTCAGCATTGGACCGCCTGCGTTGCAATTGCCCTGGAAAAATGGGGGCGTTATATTGCCTGGGTTGTGTTTTCCGATGGAATTTCGTCCTAGGTATCGCCACGACAAGGCATGAAGTCCGCCCGACGAGCCGTAATCACTGGTATCGGACTCGTCAGTCCGCTGGGGAACGCCTGCGACGCCCTCTGGGCGGCGCTCATGGAAGGGCGTAGCGGCGTGGGGCGATTTGAGAGCCTTCCGGGTGGCGCCCTGCCGGTCTCGATCGCCGCCGAGGCGAAGGGCTTTACCGGCGATATTGAGAATTTCGGCCCCCTGGAGAAGGAACAAAAGAAGGCGATTCGCAAGGGGCTGAAGGTGATGTGCCGGGAGATCCAGATGGGGGTCGCCGCAGCCCAGTTGGCGTTGGTCGATGCTCGGCTGTCCGCTGGCGCCTACCCACCGGGACGTTCCGGGTGCGTGTTCGGTTCCGATTACATGATGACCGTCCCGGACGAGTTCAATGCCGGGATTGACAGCTGCCGCGGGCCGGACGGGGAGTTTGCGTATTCCCGCTGGGCCGAGGAGGGAATGCCCAAGCTCTCTCCCCTCTGGCTCTTGAAGTATCTGCCCAACATGCCGGCCAGCCATGTGGCGATTTACAACGACCTGCGCGGGCCGAATAACTCCATCACGCACCGGGAGGCGTCCGCGAATCTGGCGGTCGGGGAAGCGTTTCGGACGATCACCCGCGGGCACGCCGACATGATGGTCGCCGGCGCGACCGGAACGCGGGTCCATCCCATGAAAGCCGTACACGCCCACCAGACCGAAGAACTGGCGGAGAACAAAGACCCGGCCAGGGCCTGCCGTCCGTTCGACAGGGACCGCACCGGAATGGTCATGGGTGAAGGCGCCGGAACGATCATTCTGGAAGAGCTATCCCATGCGCAGGCACGCGGAGCGACGATCCTGGCCGAAGTAATCGGCCATGCGTCGTCGCAGGTCGCCGATCGCAATTCCGTGGCCAAAAGGGATTTGGCCCTGACCAATGTCCTGCGAAAAACGCTCGCCGATGCTCAAGCAAAACCCGAGGACGTCGGACACATCCACGCCCACGGACTGGCTACCCGCACTTGCGACGTGGACGAGGCGAATGCCATCCGCGCGGTGTTCGGTCCGATTGCGAACAAGCTGCCGATCGCCGCGGCGAAGAGCTACTTTGGCAACCTGGGCGCCGGGAGCGGACTGGTGGAGATCATCTCCAGCATTCTCGCGCTCCGCCACGAGCGTCTGTTCCCCGTGTTGAACTTCCAGACGCCCGATCCGGAGTGCCCGATCCACGTAGCCCAACGTGGAATGCCTGCCGGGAGCAGCTTCATCAATCTCAATGTCACACCCCAGGGACAGGCGAGCGCGGTAATGATCCGCGCCCTGTAGCATGTCGCGCAAGCAACGGGGTTCCCACAGCGGCGGATCGGCCGGGCCGCCGGACGAGGCGGCTTCCGCCCCGCGCATCATTGGCGGAGAGCTGCGCGGCCGGAAGCTCCCCTTTCATCCCGACCCGCGCACGCGGCCGATGAAGGACCGCACGCGCGAGGCGGTGTTTAATCTCCTCGGACCCGCCGTGCGCGGCAAACACGCGATCGATCTGTTTGCGGGGACCGGCGCGCTTGGTTTTGAGGCCCTTAGCCGGGGCGCGGCGAGCGCGACGTTTGCCGAGCGGCACTTTCCCACCGCGGCGCAAATCGAACGGACCGGCGAAGCCCTGGGCGTAAGCGATCGTTGCCGTATCGTCGCCGGGAATACGCTCCTGTGGTCGAAACGGCTGCCCGATCTGCCGCCGATGCCGTGGGTGGTTTTCTGTTCGCCCCCCTACGATCTGTACGTGCAGCAAACCGCAGAGATGGCGGCACTGTTGGCGGCGCTCTGGGACCGGGCGGCGCCGGACAGCGTGTTCGTCGTGGAAGCCGACGAGCGTTTCGATTTTGCCGCGCTTCCGTGCGCCTCGTTATGGGACGTTAGGGATTACCCGCCGGCGCGGGTCGGCCTGTTAAGTCGGCCGGCGGATTGATCGCGCCTGGCCGTCGGCGCAGCGGCGAAACGCGAAGCGATCGCGTCGACCGCAAGGCTACTTGGCGCCGTCCAATTCGTCCGGTCCAGGAACTCGGGTGTCCGGGTCGATCTTCGGTTTTTCGGTGGCGTCCGAGGCGCCCTTGCCGCCATTTTGAGCGGCGTCTCCGTTCTTGCCGTTGGCCTCGGCGGCTTTGCCGGCCGGGGTCGGTTCGGTCTTGAACGTCTTGCCGTTGGCGCTAGGCGGGGTCACCACCGTCGTCGTGGCGCCCATCACGGGGGCCGACGACACGATCGGATTTCCGCACGCGTCGAGCGGAATGCGCAGACAGACCACTCTCGGAACGCGAACCGTCTCAACGATCGGCGTTCGCTTCTCGACCGTCCGCGGGGTGCGAATGGTTTGGGTCTCCGCCACCATCCGGCAAACCTGCACGGGAACTTGCTCGACCTTTTCTTCGCTCACCATCCGGTAGGTCGTGACGGGGACCTTGCGAACCTGTTCCTCGGGCACCATCCGGGTTACCTGGACTGGCACCTTGTTTTCCACCCGCTCGACGACCTGGCGGCACACCTGCTGCGGAACCTTTTGGACCACCTCTTCCTGCACGATGCGACAAACCTGGTACGGCACTTTATGCACGATTTCCTCGTCGACGTACCGGTTCACTTGGACCGGAACCTTCTGCGTCACGACCTTTTGAACGTAATTCGTAACCGGTACTTGCTGCTGAACGAGATTGGGCACCCACACCCGAGCGACTTCCTGCCGTGAAGGCCCTTGCATCGGAATCCAGCCCAAACCGCCGCGCTGATAAGCGGTCACGCCGGTTGCCGGATCGACGACCGTGCCCGAGGGGACCCAGCCGAGCCGCGTGTACGTCTGGCCGGGCCGGCAGACGACGACGTCCTGGGCATAGCCTTGGTCGACGGTCTGGTTGTAGTAGGTGGTGACCGGCTCCATCACCGTGTGCGATTGTTCGCGCTCGGCGGTCTCCGTGACCAGCCGCCGCACGATCTGCCGCTCTTCCCGTTCGGCGGTTTCGTAAATTGGCTTGTTTACGGTGTAGCGGACCTCGCGTTCGACCGTTTCCACCACGTCGCGAACGCGATCGTAGCTGCGGTCGTCGATCCGGGTTTCCGTAACCGGTTTCATGACCGTAATCCGCTCTTCCCGCTCGGCGGTTTCAGCCACCGGTCGCTGGACGGTGTAGCGCCGTTCTTGAAGCTGGGTCTCCAGGACCGGCTTTTGGACGGTGATTTGCCGCTCGTCGTAGACGGTTTCGTACTCCACCCGGAAGCTGGTGACCTGCCGTTCATCGTACACGGTCTGATACTCCAGCCGGTACGCGGTCACCGGGGTGGGGCAGGTCTCGCACACGCCCTGGGCGGATGTCAACGACCCGACTCCCAGCGCCCCCCACAGCCCCATTCCCGCGACGCCCAAGGCCAGCGGCTTCCAGTATTTTTGTGCAAACGCTTTCATGACCCAACCTCTCGGGACCGCCAACGCACTCCCGACCTTCCTCAGGCCACAAGGCGCGTCGTTCGGCGGCGTCCCATGCTTGAATGCAACCGATGTACCAAAACCCGCGGACGACGATCCCGCCGCCGCAACCACCTCAATTTGCTAAAACATTCTCCGGCGGGCAAATCGATTACGCTTTCCGCCGACCTTCGTCTTCTCTCAACACGGTAGCATGCAATACGTTATGAAGTTGAAAAAATTTTTGAAGATTTTGCATCTCTCCGTCGCAGGGGTTTCTCGTCAAAACAACCCAAGTCCCTCATCTTGAAGCACTTAAGAGACCTGCTCCGAATAATCGTTAAGGTTTGACAAAGGTGGGGGAGAAACGGAATGATCCTCCGCCGCTAGTGGCCCGCCGGGAGACGGCGTCTCCGGTGTGGAACCGGCCGTTTCGGCCTTCGGATTGGACCGCAAGCTTCTCATCAGGCGATATGCCGAGACCAACCAAACGACCGCGGCGAAGGCGGCGACCAGGCCGCAACAGAAAAGTGCCGAAGTCGCGCTCGGCGCCCCTAACATCGCAATGACCGAGCTGAACGCCGCGAAAACCCCGACCGACAGCTTGCTGACCGCGGCCTGGCTCCAGCGGCGCTGGGCGTGAACGTCGATCGCGGCTCGCGCGGACAAATTGGCCAAGGCCCGCATCGCGACCAGGTCGGAATTCAACTCCGGCGCTTGCGAGCGAGGGACCATCGGAGTCTGGTCGAACGATTCGATGCACGGCGGCTCGGCGGGCGGCGCGGCCTTGGGCGGTTCTGGCGCTTTCGACGGGGGCGGGGCGGCCGGTCGGCTCTCGGGCGCCCAACGCGACGCGCTTCCGCCAACCCGCTGCATGAGTTTGGTCATGTAATCGTCGATCGATTCCTCGTGGTCGTCGTTCGCCACGCGACTGCCACGCGTCGGACTCGAATCGGGCGGTCGGTCCTCGCTGGGGGGCGCCGAGCGCGATTCCAAACCCTCGCTCGATGACGCATCGCCGCCAGCCGAAGTACGCTCGCTAGGCGGATCCGGCCGGTCGCCCGACTTCAAAACCGACAGCCCGCGCAGGCGCTCAAAGATCTCCTCCCCCGATGACGGATTCAGTGCAGATCCCCTGCCGCCAGGCGCCGTCTCGTCCGATGCCGAATCGCTGGATGCCAAATCGCTGGACGCCTCCGGCGCCCCCTTGGAATCGGCTTTCGGGTCGCGGTATTCAAGCAAAGCGACGGTT
>JALHPA010000001.1:41018-41451 GCA_022842745.1 Pirellulales bacterium | reverse complement strand
GGCAAACCAGTGAATCCGTTTGAAAAACCAGCGACGAACACATAGGAGTCAAACTGTCCCGATGGATCACCTTGGTTCCGTGCCAAGGTATTGAGAACGTCTTGCTGGGTCCGCGCTGCGGCCACGACGACATTCACGTCGTAGGGTTCGTATTGTCGCTTGACCAAGGATACGATCGAGTTCTTAAGCTCCGCAGGATTCAAGAGCGCGGAGTAGTTAATCGAGGAGCCTTGGCTTCCATTCCCTTCGATCGCAACCCGCTCCCGCGCAATCACGTTGTTAAGGGAGGTCAATTCGATCAAATTATAGTCGGGATATCCAGCGTCGGGACCGATCAACGCATCGCGCAATTCTCCGCTGCTAAGCACGAGGTTTCTATTGAAACCGTCGCCAAAATCAAGGTACAAGGTCGTCGTAAGCATAGCGCGGTCTT
>JALHPA010000001.1:0-41008 GCA_022842745.1 Pirellulales bacterium | reverse complement strand
ACAGACTCCGGACTGGGAACAATAGCGATCGCAACCAACCGGATCGACGTGACGCCATCTCTTGCATCCTCAATAAGACCGCATGTCAAAAGTTGCCGGTGCGCCCGGCCGCCGAATTGTTTCCCGCGGCGCGGTGCAAGAGCAGAATGCTCTCGCGAAGGACGAGAACCCGCTTCACCCCCTACCCGCGCATCTCGACCCCCAGCCGCCGGCCGAGCGTATTGCGGCCCGCTCAGCTCGAAGCCGATGATTCAAACGTTTTCGCGAAACCCAGGCCCTGTTCTCCGCTTGCGCCCAACGCGCGATGTCAACTCGGCCGGTCGGGCTGACGCGAATCACCGGAGATTGCCCCTACAGTCGCTAATTCCCTTGTAGTTACGCCAATTCGGAAAGTCAAGGATTCGACGCCCGCCTCGTGTCCAGCCGGGCGGTTCGGCCGTTGGGATCGCCAAATCCGCCGCGCGATTGCCTCGGGGGCGGGTTGCTTCTATGTTGACGGGTGCGCATTGTTCGATATCCGCTGGCCAAGGTAGTCGTCCCTGGCTGAATAATTTATGAACTGGCCGGCCGTGAAAGGATCCCCATGAACGTGCTGATTGTTGGCGCCGGAGGTCGGGAACACGCGCTGGCCTGGAAAATCCGTCAGAGCTCACACGTGGAACGCGTATTCGTCGCCCCCGGCAATGCCGGATGTGGCCTGGACGCGGAAAACGTCGACATTGCTCCCACGGATTTTCCTCGACTGCTGAAATTCGCACACGAAAACCAGGTGGGCCTGACCGTGGTGGGACCGGAGACCCCCTTGGTTCAGGGCATCGCAGACGCTTTTCAGGCGGAGAAGCTACGGATTTTTGGTCCCTCGAAACTCGCCGCCGAACTCGAAGGGAGTAAGGTCTTCTGCAAGAACCTGCTGCGCCAGGCCGACGTTCCCACGGCCGACTACCAGGTGTTTCGGGACCTGCAACGGGCTCAAACCTACCTGCGGGACCGAGAAGACGTGCCCGTAGTGGTCAAAGCCGACGGACTGGCCGCGGGAAAGGGAGTCTTCGTCTGTAAAAACCGAGGTGAAGCCTTGGATGCGGTGACCCGAATTGCCGGAGACCGGGAATTTGGCGACGCAGGTAAGCAGATCGTGATCGAAGAACGGCTGGATGGGCAGGAAGTGAGCCTGATGGCGATCACGGACGGCCGCACGATTGTTCCCTTGACCCCGGCTCAGGACCACAAGCAAGCGTTCGACGGTGATACAGGACCCAACACCGGCGGAATGGGCGCGTACTGTCCCGCTCCGGTCGTTTCGGCCGCGGATCTGCGGCGGATCGAGGAGCAGGTGCTGGTGCCAGTCGTCCATGCGATGAAGCGCGCGCGCCGGCCGTTCCGGGGTTTGCTGTTCGCCGGACTGATGATGACCAACCAAGGCCCCAAGGTGCTGGAATTCAATGTCCGCTTCGGCGATCCGGAGTGCGAAACCGTGCTGATGCGTCTGAAAAGCGATCTGGCCGAAGTGCTTTTGGCGACGGTCGAAGGGAGGCTGGATCAAATCAGCCCACTGGAATGGGATCCGCGACCATCCGTGTGCGTGGTCATGGCCAGCGAGGGCTATCCCGGACCGTTCAAGAAGGGCTTTCCGATCCGGGGCTTGGACGAGGCAGCCAAGATCCCAGACGTGAAAGTTTTCCATGCCGGAACAAGCATGCAGGAGGGTCGAGTTGTCACCACCGGTGGTCGAGTCCTGGCGGTCACCAGTTTGGGCGCCACCATTTCGTCGGCCAAGCTGCAAGCTTATACCGCGATCAAGCAAATCCGTTGGGAGGGCGCCTGGTGCCGCAAGGATATTTCCGATAAAGCTCTCCACTACGCAAGTGCTTGAACGGCCAGCGGCAGCGTTTTATTGCCCGCAGGTTTTGTGGCATTAGGGAGTGTTTCTTATCTCAATTCGCCCAATACAACCATGATCACCGCCGAAACGCTGGCCCAGCTTGCGAAATACGATACGCCCACGATCTGCAACGTAATCGAGTTGTTCGACGTCGTCCCCCGCAATCGCGGTTACATGGACGCGCGAATTCGTTGTAATTTTCCCGAGTTGCCTCCGATGGTCGGGTTCGCCGCGACGGCGGCCTTTCGCAGCGACGCCCCACCCACGACCGGCGACGCCTACGGCAGCATGGAGCGGCAGATCGAGCGGTTTCCCGATCTGCCGGGCGCCCCGGTAGTGGTCTTTCAAGATTTGGACGATCCGAGCGTCGCGGCGACGTTTGGCGAAGTGATGTGCAGCACGTATCGCGCGTTTGGCGCTGTCGGGTTGGTCACCTCCGGCAGCGGGCGCGATCTGGACCAGGTGCGCGCGATACGATTTCCGGTTTTCACCGGCGGGACCAATTGCTCGCACGCCTTTTGCCACATCCTGCACATCGGCCTGCCGGTCCACGTGGGCGGGTTGACGGTGCGGCAGGGAGATCTGCTCCACGGGGACGTGAACGGCGTGGCCCGCATTCCACTGTCGATTGCGACGGCCGTACCGCAAGCCGCCGCTGAATTTGTCGCCGCGGAGAGAATTATGTTGGACTACGTTCAGTCCCCTGGCGCAAAAGACTTGGCCGAATTCACCCGCCGCCGACAAGAGTTTTCGTCGGTGGTGGGAAAACTGAGCGAACGGCTGCGTTCCGGGACGTGAGCGGTGCGGCCGCGGAGCAATCTGAACCGGAATGTCGGCGCCGGTTGAATCGGATTGGCCGGGAAACGCTGTTTTGGGACCGTTGTTTTCAATCTCGCCCGGCGGGCCGTATAATTGGCGGTCGCGGGCGACACCCCGGTCCGCCCGAATCCGCTTGAGAGGGAATTATGGACGCTTTACAACGCCAGGTGGCAATTGCCTATCGCCGGTTAACCCTGGAACGGTTTTTAGCCTTCTTGGGTTGGAGTTGGACCGGCACGCTGTTGTTGGCCGCTGCGGCCATTGCGATCGCGAAGTTTGCGCCGTTGCCCGTCGACGCGACGATCTGGAACGCCGGCTGGCTTGGCGGCGCTCTGGCCGCCGGACTGTTGATCGCCGCCCTTTGGACCTATTTCACTCGCAACAGCCGCATCGCGGCGGCGATCGAGATCGACCATCGATTCGGCCTCAAGGAACGCGTTTCAAGCGCTCTTTCCCTCGATCCGTTGGAACGAGAGACTCCGGCTGGAAAAGCCTTGCTGGGGGACGCCGTGCGGCGTGTCGAGCGGATCGACGTATCGAGCAAGTTCACCGTCCGCCCGACTGGCCGGATTTTGCTCCCCGCGGTCCCCGCCGCATGCGCGCTCGCGCTGCTATTGATCTCCGATCCCACCCGCGATGCACAAGCGGATGCGAACGCGGATCAAGCGGCAATTGCCAAGCAGATCAAGGACTCGACCGAGCCGCTGCGCAAGAAGATGGAGGAACGGAAGAAGGAGGCCGCGGAAAAGGGCTTGAAAGACGCCGCCGATCTCTTCAAGAAAATTGAGGAGGGAACGCGCGATTTGACCAAGCGCGACGACCTCGATCGCAAGCAGGCGATGGTCAAGCTTAACGATTTGGCGAAACAGCTTGAAGCGCGGCGCGAGAAACTCGGCGGCGACGAAAAGCTCAAACAACAATTGCGCAATCTGAAGACCTCGCAATCAGGACCCGCCGATCAAGCCGCCCAGGCAATGAAGGACGGGGACTTCAAAAAGGCGGCGGACGAGATCGAGAAGCTAAAACAGCAGCTCGACAAGGGCAATCTGGACGACAAGCAAAAGCAGGCTTTGGAAAAGCAGTTGGCCGAGATGCAAAAGGCCATGCAGAAAGTGGCCGACGCGCACCAGCAGGCCAAGAACGATCTGCAAAAAAAGGCTGCCGACGCCAAGCGACAGATGCCCGACCCCAATCAACTGAAGAAGCAGATCGACGACCTTTTGAAACAGGGCCGCAAGGAGGAGGCTGAAAAACTGAAGCAGCAAGCGGAGCAAATGGCCCAGAATCTGGCAAAGCTCCAAGAGCAGCTAGAAAAAATGGGCGCTCAACAGCCCCAAATGGATCAATTGCAAAAGATGGCCAACCAGCTTGGTCAATGCGCCAAGTGCCTAGGCAATGGGGACAAGGCAGGGGCCCAGCAGGCGATGCAGCAGATGCAGCAGGGCCTCGAGGCGCTTAAGCAACAAGGGGATGAACTGGCAATGTTGGATCAGGCGCTCGACCAGATTGGCGAATGCAAAGGCGAATGCAACGGCGACGGGGAGGGTAAAGGGAAGAATGGGAAGGGAGGAAAGGGCAAGGGCAAAGGCAAAGGAGGCGATGGCCTCGGTGAGGCGATTGGCGGCAGTGGCGCCCGCCCGATCGAAAAGACGGATGTAGGCTTTCGGGATTCCCAGGTCAATCAGAACGTCGGCAAAGGCGCGTCGGTGCTTACCGGGGAGGCGGACGGACCCAACATCAAAGGCCAGGTCCAGGCGGAAATCCAGCAGCAGATTGAAGCGGCGCGGCGGGAGAATACCGATGCGATCGTCGGTCAGCGTCTCCCGCGTAACCAGCGGGATCATGCCAAACAGTACTTCGACTCGCTCCGCGAGGGCAAGTAACCGGGTTGTGAACGTGGCCGCGCTCGCACGTTTCTCAGAGGTTGCGGTACAATAAGGCTGGTCCCGCGTTCCCGTTCCGCGGGACGATCATCCACCCACCGCGCGTTGCCTTCCTTCGAGCAGTAAGGCGATCTCGTCTGCCCTGGAGGGGTCAATACCATGGATGCATCCATCATCATTGTCTGGCTTGCGCTCTTTGCGCCGAATAACACATCGGTGCTCGAACAGAAGTATCCCAATGGCACGGTGAAGTCGCGGCAATCGGTCGCTGTCGAGCAGGGAAAACAGGTGCTCCACGGCGACAGCGAGCAGTTCTACGAGGATGGAAAACCCTCCGCGAAACAGCGCTACCAGCACGGCGCACTGGACGGTCCGTCGGTCGAATGGCATCGCAACGGACAAGTCAAGCTGGAACAGAACTATGTCCGCGGACGGCGCGACGGCGTGGAAACGCTGTATTACCTCAACGGCAACAAACAGCAGGAAACGACGTATAAGGCCGGGCTGAAACACGGTCAGCGGGTCGACTACAACCAGGGGGGGAATGCCAGCTCCATCGTCGAGTACCAGGACGATCAGCTCCACGGCAAATCGCAAAAAATTTCCTCCGACGGCAAACCATTACTCATTCAGCATTACGAAAAGGGGATCCAGCAGGGGCCGGAGGAGCGCTGGTTTCCGAGTGGACAGCCCTTCGTGAAGTCCAACTATCGGGCCGGTCGCAAACACGGCGATTACCGGGAATGGCATCAGAATGGCAAGCCCGCCGTCGAATCCCGTTACGTCGACGGGCGGCTGGATGGCCCGTACCTCGAGTACTTTCCCGACGGGGCCAAACGGATGGAAGGGGGCTACCTTGCCGCCCAGCCGCACGGTCCATGGCGAGAATGGTACGAAGACAAGGACCATCCGCTCAAGTCGGAGCGCCTCTTCGAACGCGGCCAGCCGACCGGCGTGCATACCGTTTGGCACGACAACGGGAAAAAACAATTGGAGATGCACCTGCAAGGAGGCGCTCGCCACGGCCCCTTCACCGAATGGTACGCCAACGGCCAGGTTCGCACCCAGGGGGCGTTCTCCAAAAACGAACTGCACGGAGAGGTGAAGTATTTCTACGAGGAGGGCGCCAAGTGGGCCTCCACGCAGTACAAACGCGGCGAAAAACACGGTCGCAGCATCGAATGGAACGAATCCGGCGAAGTCACGCGCGATGAGACGTTCGATCGCGGGCTTGCGATCCGCGGCGGCGCGCTGCGCGCCGACGAGAAAAAAACTCCCAAGAAGTAGGCGCCGGGTCGATTCCGCGAACGCTCAGGTTTTGAGCTTCTTGGGAATCGTGAACGAGTAGAGGATCACGACCGCACCCGCTGATTTCAAACTCCACGGCGCCCAATCCGCCGGTACGAACTCCCCCCCTTTTTCACCGGCCCACGCCGCCCTGTCGATTAGCATGCACTCCACGCCCAGGATGAAGGAGAAGATGCCAATCGCCAAGAACAATGCCCGCCACATGGCCCAAGCCCTCGATAAATTCGTCATGCCGGAAATGGGCGACACTCCATGTCGGACCGCAACGGTGCGGCGCCGACCGGCGTGGTAGATAACCAACCGCCCTCCAGTCTTCCCCTGCAATATCGTCGGCGGCATCTGGCAGGCTGCAATGGGTCTGCGGCCGCAGCGAATGCAGGGGGCAAAGCGGTCGTAACGGACTTAATTGGCGAGCATTGCGATGCAGGGGGATTCCTGTGGAACATTCCTGTCCGCGCTCCGTCGGCGAGGCGTCCGACGGCTTGAATGTTGTTTCCGGCTTCTTTATAACTTGTTGCTGCCCATGCGGATGTGGCGGAATTGGCAGACGCGCAAGATTCAGGCTCTTGTGTCCGTTAAGGACGTGGAGGTTCAACTCCTCTCATCCGCATTTCCAGCCGAATACGGCTCCTAAGCGCAACCAAGGTTCTTGTGCCGGCGCGGAAGTGCCCTGCCACAAACAGCCGTTGCAGCCGTCGGTTACTCATCCTCCTTCCCGGGCCAATACCGCTAGGGCGTGGGCCGGAGCGCAACGCGAAACCGTCGGCCCTAGTTCCTTGGACAGGGAAATTGCCTTCGGTTGCAACCGCATGCGGTCGATCGCGCGGCGGGCGAGGAATTCTCCCCGGCCGGAGAAAATAACCGTTTCCAACGGTCCCTCCATCCGACCGACCACCTGGCTTAGTGCGACCGTGATTCGCGACAACTGACTGGCCGCGATGGCTTCGGCGGCAGCCACGGCGTCAGAATCGGTAAATTCCCCCAGGTCGGCGCAAATCATCCGCGCCAGGCGTCGCCGTGCAAATTCGCGCGTTGCTGGACGGCCGTCCGCGGTATTGGTGTTTTCTGGCTCTTCCAGCAAGTCCTCCAATGTCAGGTAGGCATCGGCGGCCGTCGCGAACACCTCCTGGGCAATTGGGCACATACGCTCGCGATACGGAATCGACTGCACCAAGGCGCAGACCGGACTCCGTTCGACGCCCGTATAAACGAGCTCTCCTGATAGCAGCCGTTCGGTATCCGTGTCGCCGCTGGGCAATGGCTGGCCATTTGCCAATGGGACCAGATCGGTCGTCGTGGAGCCAATATCCATCAATAGCGCGTTTCCCGTGGGTGCAAACCGCTGGGAAAATCGAGCCAGCGCGTGCCAGTTCGACGCGGCTGCCAACAGGGGCTGCCGCAGAGCGACTTGCGGCGACACAAGCATGCCGTTGGTCAGATAGACCCGCGTGTGCCGGCCGTCCGCGGCGTTCGACAAGGCTTGAAGAATCAACTGCACCCCTTCCGCTTTGTTCGCGAAGCAGTCGGCCAACTCGCCGGTCATAGTGGCCGCGAGATGGTCGCAGGGTGGCGCTCCGGCGATCACCGTTCTCAGGATTTCGGGCAACAGCCGGGGTTTCTGCCACAACGGAAAGGGCTCGCTCACTGCGTACCCATTCCCGTCGGCCGCCTTGATATTCGCACCGCCGATATCCAGCGCCAGCCACTTCATGGAGTTGATCGGTTCAAATTTTGGTTTACCGTTCCGTCCGGAAAGAATTCTATCGGTTCCGGCTCAAAGTCGATATCGCATCGCTCCCCCTCCAGAACTCTCAACATCCACTCCGCGATGTTGCCGCGGGCTCGTTGTCGCAAGCCGATATACGAGGTCGTCAACCTGGAATTGATCTCAATCACCGCGTCCCGGCCGCCGTCGGCTTCTTCTCCCAAGACCAAATCGACTCCCAAATAACCCCTCGGCGCGGGCAACTGGGCAATGGCTTGCGCTCCCCAGAAAACCGCTCTCTCACATAGATTGTTCTGCAATGGCGTCCACCCCCCTAGGTAGCGCACCTGCGACCCCATCTCGATCCGCTGGCCGCATGGACGAAGCGGCTGGCATCCAGAGGGACCACAGAGGAACGCCACGCTCACCGCCGTCCCCGGCACGACCGTTTCAATTCTAGCGGGCGACGGCCAGCGGGATTGCATTCGCTCGGCTTGCCTCCAATCGTCGCAGCGCCAGCTATCCATGGCGCCTGCTCCTTGGATCGGCTTGACGACCCAGGGATACGGCAGCTCTTGAGGGAACGGCTGACCTTGAGTCCATGCCAATCCTCGCGTTGTCGGAATTCCGGACTCTCGAAGCCGTTGCGCGAGCCGTTGCTTGTTGGCCGCTGCCTCAATAAAAATCGACGACGGAGACAACAGTCGCCCCCCCGCCGATTCGACCCAGCGGGCACGCTCGGCGAGAATACCGTCAGTCTCAGGAGCGATCAGGACCGTCCCGTCGGCCGCTGCGGCAGCTTCACAGAGCATCTCCCGCTCGTTGCGCGGCGATCGGACCTGGCGGACTTCGCAACGAGGAATTCCGTCGACCCCACCGGTCGCGGCGGCAAGGACCAGAGTCGTATGCCCGTGGATCCGACCAATGTCCTCGGCAAGGGCTCGCACCATCGCATTGCCCTCAGCCCGCAGATCGTCATACGGGTTTTCCTGGTTCCAGGGCAAACCGGCCAGCGTGAATTCGTACACCAGAATTCGCTTCATGGCTGGCTGCGGGAAAACTTGAGCTAGAAACTGGAGACCAGCAGGTTCACCGCCCCGAACGTCACCAGCGTCCAGAATCCCACCCCGATCAAGAACAGTCCGTTCGCCACAATCAGCGACAGTATTCGCAAAAGAAGATGCCCGCGCTCGTCCAGGCGCTGGGCGGCCGCGACCAGTAAGGCGCAGGTGGCCCACAAAAGCGTCCCGATGAGGGCCAGCTCGACGACCAAGGGTTCCCGTCGGCAGACGCCGCACACGACCGCAATTGCGGCGACCGCGACAAACATCGCTTTCAGGCTGAACCGCATCGCGGCGCCCCTTATGCCAGTTTCTACTTGGGCCCGCGACGATCGGCAGCGCAGCGAACCACGCCAACGCGCGAAGGGCTTTTCTAGGCCCGTCCCCCCGCCAAAAGCTCGGCTACCTTCGGATGAACCACCTTGCCGTCCCGTGTGATCAAAGTCTCTCGCGTGATCTCGTCGGCGACGTCCAATTGCAGCTTACCCTCCTTGACCAGGTGACTCAGGAACGTGGCCACGTTCTTGGCATACATCTGACTGGCATGATTCGGCACATCGGAGGGCATATTGGTGGGCCCCAAGATCGACACACCGTTTTCCACGACGGTTTTTCCCGGCTGGGTTAACTCGCAGTTGCCTCCCCGCTCCGCCGCTAAATCGACCACCACCGACCCGGGTTGCATTCCGCGCACCATCTCGGAGGTGACCAGGATCGGCGCCTTTTTGCCCGGGACCGCTGCGGTGGTAATCACCACGTCGTGCTCAGCCACCACCCGCGTCATCAACTCCCTCTGCTTGCGGTAAAACTCTTCATCCATCGCGCGAGCATAACCCCCTTGCCCTTCCGCGTTGGCCTCGAGGGGCATTTCGATGAACTTTCCGCCGACGCTTTGCACCTGTTCCTTGACTGCCGCACGGACGTCGTAGGCGGAAACGACCGCTCCCAGCCGCCGCGCCGTTGCGATCGCCTGCAACCCGGCGACGCCAACGCCGACAACAAACACCTTGGCCGGCGACAGCGTGCCGGCCGCGGTCGTCAACAGCGGAAACATTTTGGGAAGCGTTGTGGCCGCCAGCAATACGGCTCGGTAACCGGCAATCGTGGCCATACTGGACAACACGTCCATGCTTTGGGCGCGGGTGATTCGCGGCATAAGCTCTAATGCGAACAACGTGGCACTGCGGCCCGCGATTTGTTGCGCCGCCTGCGGTTGCGACAACGGATCGGCCAGACCGATGACGATTTGCCCCGGGCGTAGCAGCGGTAGATCGGCCTGGCCGGCTTCGAGATTGGTCCCCAGCGTGCGTACCTGGAGCAAGCAATCCGCGCCGAACAGGTCCCGGCGGTCAGCGACGATTTTCGCCCCTTTCTCGACGTATTGGGCATCGACGAATCCGGCGTCGGCGCCGGCGCCGCTCTCGACCCAGATTTCGTTCCCACCTTTGGCGAGCGCGGGAACGACCGACGGAACAGTGGCCACTCGCCGCTCGCCGGGGAAGGTCTCCTTCAATACCGAAATCAACATGTGCGGGTTCCGATCGATGGCAGCGAGATATTAGTGCGATGCGGGGCGTCAAATTCGACGACGCGGAATCCGATCACGCATCGCGGCATCCGACCTGTTCTAGCAACCGCGACTGCCCGAATTTAGCCCAAAACCACGACCGCCGCTATGGCCGCGCGGTTGGCGCGGCTTCCTGTCCGTTTCCAATTCCGGCTCGATTTCCCGGTCGAAACGCGGCGCCCAGAAGCACTGCCTCGGCGGCGATCCGTTGCAAACCGCCTGGCTCCGGTATGGGCACGAATCGCAGGTTGTCAATCGCGCCAAAGGAGTCACCCGCACGATTTGGAGCTGGACCCGCGGATCGTCGTCGTTGAGCACCCCCTTTCGTCCAATTCGTCCGGTTCGATCGCCTGCTCAATGTCTTGGGTTTGGGTGGTGACGGTTGCCAGGCAGATCACCGCGGCCAAAATCTCTCGATTCGAAGCATGGAGTTCAAAACCTGTTGGCAGATCAAGACGGGGGTCGAAGGCCACTGTAGTTGCCGACGAACTGCGGGACAAGTTTGGCGGATCTCGCGGGTTTTAGAAGAGGCGACGTTTCACAGGACGCGTGGTTTTAGGTCACACCGACAAACCCTGCTAAATCCGCCACTTTCTTAAGTGCCGTCTGCTTATCAACTTGAGCCGTTCTTGAGCAAATTCGTCCGCGTTTCCGAAAATTTCTCGCCTCCCCGTTTGACACGTCCCGGAATCGACCTAGGTTTTCAGTACGCAAGCGGCATCGGTTACACGACGCTGGTTGCGAACACGGCTTTCGGGCCGTGGTAAAGCGATCGCGAGCCGGCTGGCGCCTTTTCCTTTTTGCCAGTGGTGCGAACGGTCGCAAGAAGGGCCTGTTGGGCCGCTTCATCCTCGAAAGGGCTAACCGGCCGATTTCGGCCGGGGCGCAAAGCCTAGGACCGTCGTCTTGCCTTCAAGGGCGATTCGCCGGCAGCCGGGTTGCCGAAAGGATGGTGAGCCGTTCCCCGCTTACCGGCGGTGGCGGCAAACAATTCGCCGTGGATCGTTTTCAACCGCATTTCCTTGGGGTTGGTCAGCGATCCGCACTGGAGAGCGCCCTAGGCTTTCCAGGCGGCACGAGGGAAGTGCTCCACGTCATTACCGAACCTGAGCTACGCACGGCGCCATGCAGGCCGCCGGCGACCCCCATGGGTTGTCGTTGTGCCGTGCCACGCTCTAACTGGTCTTGTTACATCGGCGCTTTTGTCGCGAGCCGCGTGGGCCGCGGGGAATGTGCCGTGGAGGGAGATTTCCTATGAAGAATTTTGCTCTGCAAGTGCGTCGTTTCTTGGCGTCCGAAGATGGCCCAACGGCAGTTGAATACGCCGTCATGTTGGCCCTCATTGTCATCGTGTGCTTGACGGCGATTAACGCCATCGGCACCAACGCCAACACCACGTTCCAGAACGTCGCCAACTCGATCGGCGGAAGCTAGTACCTGGTGGTGTGCTGTGGCGGGTCGCGTCGGATCGTTGGGCCGGCGCGACCCGCTTTCCATTGCGCCGCAAAGGAAAGCCCGGTCGACTCTTTGAGGACTCCTGGGCTGAAAATTTGAGCTAGCTTTGACAACGACGGCGGTGCGCCGCGTTCCGCGAACCCAGAGATCATGTACCAGATTCCCACCGAAACCGTGATCGCCGCCTGGCAGATGGGCCTATGCTTTCTAGCCATGCTCGCCACGTTTTGGTCGGCGCTCGTAGCGCCGCGGGGCTAATAGAGATATCGCGGAGAGCACATCGCCTCAGCGCCCATGCGCCCCGTTATCCCAACCGCGTCCCTCCGACCCCAGGCATCGCCTTAGAACGCTGCACGATCGAGCGAAAGCCGGCCGAGATCGTTCGCCGTTGTGAGGCGCTCGCACTCCATCCAGAAACCCAACGAAACCGCACACAGGAAATTCGAGCACATGATCGATCTGCAAACCTTAGCCAACGCCGTGCTGCGCAACTGGCACGTCTGGTTTGTAACCGTCACTTTGGTGGTAGCCGCCGTAATCGACGGCAAGCTGCTGAAGGTTCCCAATTGGATTACGTTTCCGATGATTTTGAGCGGCTGGGGCTTCAACTTGTATGCCGCCGGGTGGGAAGGACTGGGATTCAGCCTGGTAGGCACGCTGGTCGGCCTGGGGCTGTTGCTGCCGGCCTATGCCATTGGCGGCATGGGGGCGGGGGACGTGAAATTGCTGGCCGGGGTTGGCGCGTGGGTCGGCAGCGGAGTCACTTTCTATGCCTTTTGCGTGTCGGCGATTTTCGGTGGCGTGATCGCCGCCTGCATGGTCCTGTTCCAGCGGGGCTGGTCAAAACACAAGAACCAGTTTTTCAACATCCTCAACGAAATGGCCACGATCGGCAATCCGGCCGAGCTAGCTACGATCGCGGCCGAGCGAAAAAGCACGATGCTCCTGTTGCCGTATGGAATTCCAATTGCCATGGGCACGATTGTTTACTTCTTCTGGGCGGGAATGCTGCTATGAGCGAAAAAACCATGACCACGACCTCTTCCTTCCTGCAAGCATCGAACCATAGCCAGGCCGCCGCCGTGCGGCCTGAGTCTGCTTTGTCGACCGCAAATCCGTTCGGCGACGGGCCGAAACTGGAGAAACCTTGCCGGATGTGCCGAAAGAATCGACGGGGGACCGCTGTGGTCGAGTTTGCCGTCGTGGCCCCGATCTTCTTCTTGCTCGTATTCGGGATGATCGAATACGGCAGGATGGTGATGGTTCAGCAAGTCATTACGAATGCCTCGCGGGAGGGCGCCCGCCAGGCCGTGCTGGACGGTTCCACGACCGCCGCGGTGCAGACCGCGGTCACGAACTACCTGACCTCGGCCAGCGTCTCCGGTGGGACTGTGACGGTAACTCCCAATCCTCCGTCAACGGCAGGGTATGGGCAACCTGTAACTGTCGCCGTCTCGATTCCTTTTAGTCAAGTTAGCTGGCTTCCGTCGCCAATGTTTTTAGGGAGTAAGACTTTGACCGCTTCGTCCGTCATGCGCCGCGAAACGGTGCAGTGACCGAGTGGCGGAAGCGGAGGGGCAAGTACCGATGGTTGCGTACGGATGCGCGATTTTTGTTCGCCACCGGACGGCGCATACCACCCAGTGAGGCGTTTGCATGCGTGCCAAATCCCTGATTCTGTTGCTCTTGGCCTTGGGTTGCGGCTTGGTCGCGTCGATCGGCATCAGCCAGGTCATCGACCGCAACAAGCAACCGGCCCCGGCCGCCGTCGAGACTGCCCCCATCCTGGTGGCGCTAAAACCTATCAACAGCACGGAACGAATCAAGCTTGACAAAGTTAAGCTGGAGCAGTGGCCGAAGGACAAAATCCCCAAGGGCGCTCTCACCAAGCCCGAAGAGGTCGAGAACCAACGGGCCAAGATCACGATGTTTGAAGGGGAACCGATCGTCAGGGCCAAGTTGATGGGCGAAGAGGACAGGCGCCCCACCGTCGAAGTGCCCCCTGGATACCGCCTCGTCGCCGCTCCGGCCGACTCGGTCAGCGCCGTGGGTAATCTGATCCAGCCCGGAGACCGGGTGGACGTGCTCGTGTACGTGAAAGCCAATTTCAACAACACGATCAACCAGGCCGGCGCGATGACCATCCTTCAAGACATTAAGGTCTTCGCGGTCAACGACCAGTGGCGCTCCAGCGAAGACAAGGGAAGCGAATCCATCGCCGCCAAGACGGTATCGCTCCTGGTGACTCCCGAGCAGGCCGAAAAACTGACGCTCGCCGAGCAGTTGGGCAAGCTGAAGCTCGTGCTCCGCAGCCCGGACGACAACCTCAAGGTTGAGTCGACCGACGGCACTTCGCCGCAAGACCTCTTCGGTCAAACCGAAAAATTCGATCGCGACGCCTTTGAGAAGGCCCGCGATGCGGCTAACGGCGCCTCCAAGATGGGTAGCGGACTGTTGAGCATGCTGTCGGGCGCCAAAGCCGAGGCCAAGGACCCCGCCGATCATGCGGCCATGGTGGACCTGCCGCCGCCCCCCGAGCAGTTCTTGATGGAAATCATGGAAGGATCGGCTCTACGCAAGGTTCGCTTTGTCAAGCAGCCTGGTCCCGGCGGCCGCTGGGAGTCGGAAGATACGGGTGCGTCGCGATCGAATGGTCCGAGCGTGCCTGCGGCTGGCCCCGCACTACCCACGCTGCCTGCGAGCGCCGACGCGGGAAACCCCTTGTCTCCCACCGACAATGGCGGCGACTCGCCGCGCCTGTAAGGTACGATCGTCACCGCCGGAGAGTCCGGCGCGGAAAGCAGGAAACGCATACAAGGACGAACCCTTGCAAGCCGCGGCGGGATTAGGCCGATTTGGCCACAGCAGGGGGAATTGAACGAAAAATGAGCTCAGCGGATGCCGAAAAATCGAATCGACGGCCGAAGGAGAGCCTGCGGTGGAACCGCCTGACGGTTCTGGCAAGCTTTCGGCGCGCCGTCGCAAACGGAATAACAACGGAGTTTAGCGCTTGGCGCGTCCGGCAAGGGGACGCGGGGCTGGATTGCCGCGGGTGACAGCATCCTGGCACACGCCAAGCGCCCTGACCATCGGACTGCCCTCCCGCAGGCTGACGATTGGACAGGCCAGCCTCTCCGCGAGGAGAGGCGAGAGTACGGACACGCTTACGCAAGGAAGTACACGGATGTTTCACCAGCCTGTTGGGCGCTTTAGCGCTCGTTCGCTTGGCCAGAATCTGCTGGCTTTCCTGGTCGTGTGGACAAGTTGGCAAGGTCGGCCGCTTTACGCACAAGACGGGGCCGTCGGTCCCGACGGCCCACCGCTGGTCCACAAGATCACCGCCCCCAGCGAGCGGCTGGAGATGACGGTCAACACCAGCCGCATCCTGACTTTGGATCAGGAGATTCCCTTCGCGGTGGTGAACAACAAAGACATTGTCGAACTGACCCCGCTCGGTCCCAACGAAATCCAGGTGTTCGCCAAAAAACCCGGCGTGACCCAGGTCAACCTGCGCAACAAGCAGAACAAGTTTCACACGATCGACGTGATGGTGTTTGGCGACTCGCGGGAGCTGCAAATGCTCATCAAAACCGAGTTCCCGCATTCATCGATTCGCGTGATCGCGCTTTCTCAAAGCGTCGTCTTGTCGGGCTTCGTCGATCGGCAGGACCACGTCAGCCAGATCATCCGCATTGCCGAGGACTACTATCCGAAAGTCATTTCGCATATCACCGTCGGCGGCGTCCAGCAGATCAGCCTGCACGTCAAGGTGATGGAAGTCTCCCGCACCAAGCTTCGCACGCTGGGCGTCGACTGGTCCACGCGCAACGGCGCGGACTTCTTCGTCTCCAGCGTCAGCGGTTTGATCGACGCGGCGGCCGCCAGCACCGGCACGGCGACCGGAGTGGGAGGAGACACGATCCGTTTCGGGGTAATTGGCGATAACACGTCGTTCTTTGGATTCATCGAAGCTCTCCGCCGCAACGACCTGATGAAAGTGCTCGCGGAACCGACGCTGGTCACCGTTTCCGGCCGTCCCGCGTTCTTCAACTCCGGCGGTGAGTTCCCGATCATCATTCCGCAAAGCTTGGGCACCGTCTCGATCGAATACAAGAAGTTCGGCACCCAGGTGGACTTCGTACCGATCGTACTCGGCAACGGCAGCATCCGTCTTGAAGTGCGGCCGCGCGTGAGCGAAATCGACAACACTCGCAGCGTCAACATCAACGGCACCACCGTCCCCGGTTTGCGCGTCCGAGAGGTCGACACCGGCGTGGAAATGAAACCGGGCCAGACGCTGGCCCTCGCCGGTTTGGTCCAACAACGCGTCGAGTCGGAAAACTCGGGCATTCCGTGGGTCAGCGACCTGCCGTACTTCGGCGTCCCCTTCCGCAAGGTTCGTGAACTCATCAACGAAGTCGAATTGCTCGTCATCGTGACCCCGCAGGTCATCGAAGCCGTGGATTGCAGCGAGCTGTCGCCTTGCGGCCCAGGCATGTCTTCCGACATCCCCGGAGATTGGGACCTGTACATGCGCGGCACGCTCGAGGTCCCCGCACGCGGCCCGTGCGGTCCTGGCGATTGCCAAAATGGAAACTGTGACACTCCTGCCGGCCCGTACCGTCCCAACGGAGCATTCGGACCGCAGGGCGAAATGCCGAACGGAAACATGGGATTGCCGCCAGGCGCCAAGATCAACAAGGTCGAGGAAATTCCGGGCGGCAAATCGGCTTCCCGCAAGGGGCTGGGCGGCTCGACACGAACTACCACAGTGACTGGTTCCGCCGCAGCCGCCGGTCGCTCGGCTCGCCAGATGCCCGGAAGCGCCGCCGACAGCAGCGCCCGTCTGCTCCTCTCGCCGGAAGCCACGTACGATAGCGGCAAGTCGAAACCGCTGCCCAATTCGATCCCATCGGGGCGTCTCTCGTCGTCCCGGTCGACCGGCCGCAAGGACAAGCCTCAGACGGTCACGTTGGCCCCCGAGGTCCGGCTGCCAGCCAGTAACAGCCGCTACAGCCCGCCCAACCGGCAGGATCCACGCTCGGCGCTCCGCGTCCCGCAGCCCGCCAGTAATCCAGGCTTCATCGGACCGGTTGGATATGACGTTAAATAACGAGGAGCCAAGCATTCGCGCGGCCTGAAACCTAGACTTGGACGAGGTTTCGGCGGGCAGGCCGCGCGGGGGAAAGGCGCCGGCGAAGAAGATGAACCATCCCGCGGCGCTTCCGACTTAGCACACACCCAACGTCCGCCGCCCCGCAATGACCAACGTACTCCGCATCGCCATCGTCGATCCGAGCGATTCCGCTCGGGATGGACTCAAGACAACGCTCTTGGGTCTGGACATGGTCTGGTTGGAGGCGGAGTGCTCCCGCTACGAGTTCTTTGCTGATGTCGTGGCTCAGACCAATCCCGACATTGGCCTGGTGTCGCTCGATTCCGATCCGGACAAAGCCTTAAAGCTCGTCGAGCAGCTTGCGACCAACTCTCCCGCATGCAGCATCCTGGTCGTGAGCGGCTCGACCGACGGGACGCTGATCCTTCGCGCCATGCGCGCCGGCGCCAAGGAGTTTCTCCCCAAGCCGGTGCGGATCGACGATCTGGTATCCGCTCTCGATCGGCTGGCCGACCGGCGTGGGAGGGGCGACTCTCGCAAAGCGGGGAGCATGGTCATTGCTGTCGTCGGCGCCACGGGCGGGGTCGGGACGACCAGCCTCGCGGTAAACCTGGGTTGCATCCTGGCCCAGGATCCCAAGCTCTCCGTCGCCCTGGTCGACCTGGATCTGAGCTTAGGGGACGCCGACGTATTTCTCGACACGATTCCCGACTACACGCTGGTCGATGTGGCCCAGAACGTCACCCGGCTCGACTTCGCCCTGCTCAAACGGTCGCTGACGAAGCACGCTAGCGGACTGTTCCTGCTTCCCCGCCCGGTGCAACTCGAGGACGCCAAGCACATCACTCCAGATGATGTGCAACGCGTGTTTGGGCTGCTGAAGGCGACCTTCTCGCACGTAATACTTGATCTTTCCAAGTCGTACAGCCCAGTCGACATGGTCGCTCTGCAGGCCGCCACCCACATTCTTTTGGTGACGCAGCTCGATCTGCCGTGCCTGCGAAACGTCGTGCGGCTGATGATGTCGTTCGGCGAGGCGGGCGTGAAAGACAAGGTCCGGATCGTCGTCAACCGCGCCGGTTTGGATACCGGCCAGATCGGCCTGAAAAAAGCCCAGGAGACGATGGGGCGGGAGATCTTCTGGCAGATTCCCAACGATTACCGCACCATGGTCGAGGTCCGCAACAACGGCGTGCCATTGATCGAGCAGGCGCCGAAAGCCGCGGTGACCCAATCGATCGTGCAATTGACGGAAACTCTCTGCGAAATCGGGAAGCCCACCGATGAACCCGACGGCTCAAAAGCCGGCTTCAAGGGGTGGATTCCCTTCTTTGGCGGCAAGAAATAAGTCTTGCGCGTCCCCGTCGTGGGTGCGATTGATCCCCGGACGGCGCGTGGACTAAGATCGTCCACGGACGGCGCCCAGGCAACGCGACACGCATGACGGTCCTTGCCGTCTAACGGACAATCGTCCGCGTCGTCGTGTCACCGTCGCGCTCAAGAAGCATTTCATGACCGGCTATCGGCTGTTCTTTTCACAGTTCCTGCGGCGTTACCATACGACTGGCGCGATACTGCCCAGCGGACGGCATTTGGCCCGTGCGCTCTGTCGCTACTTACCCACGGACGCCGATGGGCCAGCGAAACACGCGGGGGCCAGCGCAAACGGTACACCGTCAATGGGACCCTGCCAGATTCTGGAGGTCGGTCCCGGCACTGGCCCCGCCACCGCCGAGATCGTGCGTCGCCTGCGCGGATGTGACCGCTTATGCCTGGTGGAGCTGAACGAGGAGTTTGTGCGTTACTTAAAGGAGCGATTCGAACGAGAGGCCGAGTTTCAGCGAGCGGCCGACCGTTGCCAGATCGTCCACGATCGGTTGGAGAACCTGCCTGCGGAAACGCGGTACGACTTTATCGTTTCGGGTTTGCCGTTGAACAACTTCACCCTGGAGGACGTGCGGCAACTTCTGGGCGCGTTTGAGCGGCTGATGAAGCCAGGGGGAGTGCTGTCCTTCTTTGAGTACATTGCGATCCGCCGCGCCAAGGCGGCCCTCTCGCCAGCGGCCGATCGCGAGCGGCTGCGTGGAATCGGGCGACTGCTGGAAGAATTTCTCTCGGGTCGCGAGTTGAAGTGCGACTCGATTTGGCTGAATGTGCCCCCCGCCTATGTCCACCACGTCCGGTTGGGTGGTTAAGCTGGAATTGAGGACTCCAGACGAGTTTCAGGAACTCCATCCGGTGAGAGACTCCAACCCGATGACGCCAGAGACGATGGACAGCGCACCGCGCGCTCAGCCGCCGTTTACTTTCTCGCTGTTGTTACTGCTGTTGCTCACGGCGCTGGTGGCGTCGTTGCTGGCGGTATGGAAGGTGAACCAGATGGTCGAAGAGGTCCCGGTCCGGATAGCGAATCCCAAGGCAATTGAGGTGGGAATGCCGCGCGGCCAGGTAATCCGGCTTATGGCGGGAATTCGCAAGGAAGGCACTGGTTGGCAGGGTGAGTACATCGAGTTTGGATCCGGCGAATTAGAAATTTCGCCTGCCCGCAGCACGGTTGTTTACTTTAGGGACGGTCGGGTAACGAAAGTGCTCCACGACCAGAAGCCATCGCCAGCGCCCAAGAGGCCGCCCCCGTATGTGGGAAAATAGGCAGTGGTTCACTTTGAGCCGGCGAACTACTGAGGGTCCGGGGCAACATCTTCCACACGCCGATCATTCCCCCAGCACGTCGTTCAGCACTTCCTCCGAGACGTAAATCGGCAGCGGCGGATCGGTGGTCACGGCGACGGCGATGGCGTCGGAAGGGCGGGAGTCGATCTCCAACAAATCCCCCTGGTGCCGAACGCGCAGCACGGCGAAGTAGGTGTGATCGCGCAGTTCGGTGATCACCACGTCTTGCAGTTCGCCCCCCATGATTTCAATGGCGCTGACCAGCAGGTCGTGCGTCAGCGGGCGGGGGGTCTGAATCTGTTTGACGTGCCGGTCGATGCTGGTCGCCTCGAAGATGCCGATCAAAATCGGAAACGTGCGGTTTCCTTCGACCTCTTTGAGGTAGATGACTTGCTGGTCGTTAATCTCGCTGATGATGATCCGCGAGAGTTCCATTTGCACTGGCATGGTCGCCCTTTCGCGAGCGAAAGCGTGTTGCTCGGTCGGATGAGATCGTTCAGTCGATTATAAATCGTCCCGCGAACGCCATGCCAGTGTCCGCCGATTCGATTCGCGTCGGAAACGCGGGCAAAGCCCCTGTTTGGGCGTATGGACCAGCACGAACCGCCTAATCGACGGTCGCGGTCAAGTATCCCGCGCTCAAAAGCGCCAGCAAGATCACTCCCAGCGCCAGCCGGTACACGATAAAGATCCAGGTCGTGTGCCGCCGTAAATAGCCCAAAAGAAAGGCGATCGAAGCGTAGCCCACGACGCCGGAGACGACCGTGGCGACGACCAGATGGAGCGCGTCATCTTGCGATGCCAGCAGGTTCGCGCGCTGTTTGTAGAGCGAATAGATGGCTGCCGCGAAGACGCTGGGGATCGACATCAAGAACGAAAATCGGGCGGCAGTTTCGCGGTTCAATCCGCAAAACAGTCCAGCGGTGATTGTGACTCCGGACCGGGACGATCCCGGGATTAAGGCCAAAGCCTGGGCCAATCCGATCAGCGAAGCATCGCGCCAGCCGACCCGGTCCAGGCCCTTGAGCTCGCGATGGTGAATGGTCCGCCAGCGTGCGTAATATTCGGCGGCGATCAAGAACAGCGCCAGCACGATCATCGCTCCCGCCACCACTTCCCCCCGGCGCAACGTGGTTTCGATGTAAGACTTAAACGCCAGCCCGCAGACGACAATCGGAAGCGTGGCCAAGGCAATCATCCAACCCAAACGCGATTCCAACACGCTGAACGGCGATCCTGCCCAGGTGGCGCGCGCCGTGCCGAGACCGATTTTCCATATGTCGGTCCAAAAATAGAGCAATACCGCCACGAGCGTTCCGAGTTGGATCACCGCGGTAAACGCCGCCCCGGGATCCGGCCAATGCATCATCGCCGGCACAATCCACAAATGCGCCGAACTGCTAATCGGCAAAAACTCAGTCAACCCTTGCACGACACCGAGCACGATGGCCTGAATTAACGTCATGGGCGATTTCCAATCGACTCGGGCCAGACCAAGTGTGCGGGAAAATCCAGTAGGAGAACATACCACATGCCCAAACCCTAGCGGACCGCACACGATCCTCGAAGCCCCCTTTCGCAATCCGTGACGATAGCGATAATTGATCGCAACGGATGAGGAACGGGTAGATCCGCAGGATCGCGGACTGGCCAGTCATGGTTCGGCCAAAGGCGCAGCATGTTTCGCAATCTCAGCGGCGACGGTCTCGGTATTGCTGGGCGGCTCAGCGAACAAATCGAGCTGGCCCTGTCATTCGGTTTTCAGGGACTCAGTCTTGATTTGGTCGAATTTCAGGCCCAAGTCGCGCGGCACGGGCTGCCGCTGTCCCGGCGGCTGATCGAGAGCTCACGGCTCAAGATTGGAACCTGGCGGCTCCGCCTTGAGTTGGCGGCCGAGGATGAATCGTTCGATGCTGGATTGGCCCGAGCGAGCGAGCTAGCCAAACTCGCTGGCGAAATCGGCGCCGAAAGAGCGTTGCTGCGGGTCTCACCAACCAGCGACCGGCTTCCCTACCATGCCAATTTTGAGTTGCACCGTCGACGACTGGACCAATTGGGCTCGATGCTCAAGCCCTTTGGGATCAAGGTCGGGTTGGAGTTTTCCGCAATTGCCGAGGAGCGAGCGGGGGGCGGGTTGGAGTTTTTGCATTCGCTCGATGCACTTGCGCTTCTGGTCGGAATGGTGGCCTCCGACCAAATCGGCGTGGCCCTGGATTTCTGGCAAATGCACGTGGCGGGTAATTCTCTGGACGACTTAAGAAAGCTGCCGCCGTCTCGCTGGATATCCGTAACGCTTTCCGACGCGCCTCTGGAATCACCGGCAAATGGTCTCTCACCTTCGCAGCGACTGCTGATCGGTGAAACGGGAGTCATCGACGAATGCGACTGCCTGCGGCGATTGGCGGATCGTGGTTACCACGGTCCGGTGGCAGTCGCGGCAGATCGGAGCGCGACCCAAAGTCTGGGGCGCGAGCCGCTGGTCAAACTGGCGGGAGAACGGTTAAGCTCAGCTTGGAAGCTGGCTGGCGTGGGTGCGATGCCTGCGCGTGCATTAGCGGGCCAGCGGTAATTACTCAGTTCCGCCCGAAGGAGGAGATTCTTGGCCAAGACGAATTGTCCGATATCACGAGATGATTTTCGCAACCACGCGCATCCGGTCGAGATTTCGATCGCCGGATCGACGTTGTTAGCGGACGTAAAAGAGTTTTCGACGGGATCGCTGGGGTGGTACTTGAACGGCAAGACGACGATCAAAGTGGGAGATAAGCCGGTCAGCGTCCAGATTGGGCTGAACCTGACCATTGTCGGTTCGAAGGAGCTGCCGTAGGAATCGCTCGCAATCGCGTCGAAAGCAGGTGCGCCGGTTTTTTGGCTAGCGGCGGATTCTGGGCCGTGCGCGAATCCGCCCCACGCCAGTATCGGATTATTCCGTGCTGACCGGGGCTTCGGCTTGGCCGTTTATCGCGCTTTCCAACGTATGCCACGGGAGCGTCGCACATTTCACTCGTACCGGAAACTGGCGCACGCCAGCCAACGGACGCAACTTGTCGAGCGCCGGCAGGTCCTTCGCGGAGTCCGTCGGCGAGGGCGTTTGGCCTGTGACCAGTGCTCGAAAGCGGCGCGACAGCTCTTGGGCCTCCTCCAGCGTGTTGCCCACAAGCGCGTCGGTCAATAGCGAAGCGGACGCCGTGGATATGGCACAACCGGCGCCGGTAAACATCACGCGGCGAATCCGCTCGCCGTCGAATTCCAGCGAAAGCAGAATCCGGTCTCCGCAAAGCGGATTGAAACCCTCCGCGCGGTGGGTCGCATCGGGCAGCGCGCCAAAGTTGCGAGGGCAACGCTGATGGTCCAAAATCACGTCCTGGTAGAGTTCGCGGAGCTCGTCGTTTAGCACCGAAACAGCTCCTTGACTTCCGCAACCGCACGAACCGCCGCGTCGACCTCCGCGCGGGTATTGTACAAGCCAAACGACATCCGCGTCGTCCCTGGAACTCCAAGTCGATCCATCAGGGGTTGTGTACAGTGATGCCCGCTCCGCACGGCGATGCCGCGCTGGTCGAGAACCGTGCCGATGTCGTGCGGGTGGACTCCGTCGAGCACAAAGGACAGGACGGCGGCTTTGTCGGCAGCTTGGCCCACGATCCGCAAACCCGGAATCGACGATAGCCCGTCGGTCGCGCGGACGAGCAAATCGTGTTCGTGGCCCGCAATCGCCTCCACGGGAAATTTCCGCAGATAGTCGATCGCCGCTCCCAAGCCGATCGCGCCGGCGATGTCTGGGGTTCCAGCCTCGAACTTTTGCGGCGGCGAGTTGTAGGTAGTGCGATCCCAGGAGACGGATCGGATCATATCCCCGCCCGTCTGGTACGGCGGCATCGCCTCAAGTAGCGCGCGCTTGCCGTAGAGAGCGCCAATCCCCGTCGGGCCATACACCTTGTGCCCCGAGATCACGTAGAAATCGCAACCGAGCGATTGCACGTCGATTTTGAGATGCGGCGCCGCTTGGGCGCCATCGACCAAAACGACTGCCCCGCGCTGATGAGCCAGGTCGACAATCTTTCGAATGGGGTTAATGGTCCCCAGCGTGTTCGAGACATGGACCACGGCTACAAGTTTTGTGCGGTCGGTGATCAACCGATTCAGCTCGTCCCAGATCAATTCACCCTGATCGTCGATGGGCGCCACTTGCAATTTTGCCCCTTGCCGCTCGCAAAAAACCTGCCAGGGAACAATGTTGGCGTGGTGTTCCATCGCGGAAACGAGGATTTCGTCGCCTGGGCCTACGCGGTGACGGCCGAACGAGTCGGCTACCAGGTTGATTCCTTCGGTCGATCCGCGAACAAAAACGATTTCACCGGCTTCGCGAGCATTGAGAAACGACATCACCTTGAGGCGGGCGGCGTCAAAATGTCGCGTGGCTTCCAGGCTCAGGCGATAGATGCCACGGTGGACGTTGGCATTGCTGGACCAATAATACGCCACCAAGGCGTCTATGACCGACTGCGGCTTCTGCGTGGTCGAAGCGCTGTCCAAATACACCAACTGCTGGCCGTTGTAATGAGTTGCCAGAATTGGAAAATCCGCGCGAACGGCCTCCTCTGCCCAGTCCGTGGGCTGGCTTTCCGCATGTTCCAGAGGCAATGACTTCAACAAATCCATCGCGCATCCAATCGAGGGCTGATCCGACGCATCCATTCAGGAGTTGGCAAAACCAACGTTCCAAGGTGGGGGGAACGGAAGCACTCAACTCCCGCTAGACGGCTCCAAGTCGAACTTCCGTCAAACGCAACCTTTCCTCCCTGACAATTATCGCGGTCTTGCAGTGCTGTGTCGAGGTTCGCAGCCATCTCGGCGGACTTCTGTCTGGTCGCGGCGCGGCTTAGCCAACGCCGCCTTACACGACGGACGAAGCCTGCTGGTTAGCCTGTGCGAATAACTCGGCAATGACCTCTTCCAGAGGCGGATCCTCGACGCTCACGTCCTCCACCGTATGATTGGCCAAAATGCCAGCCAAGACTTCTGGGACGTTCTGCCGATCGATTTTCAACCGGACCTTGGGCGGAGTCGCCTCGAGCAGCTCGCCATAGCGGCTTAGATCGCTAAGATCGTCTTCCGCTAGCTGGATCGTGACGACCTTGTGGCCGCTGAATCGGTCGATGATCCCCGACAGCGAACCGTCGTACATGATCTGCCCGTGGGCGATGATTATCACGCGGCGGCACAGCGCGGCCACGTCCTTCATATAGTGGCTGGTCAATAAGATCGTGATCTTGCGCAACTGCTGATAGTGGCGAAGGAACTTTTGAATGTTGTGCTGCGCGATGACGTCCAAGCCAATGGTGGGCTCGTCGAGAAACAGCACCTCCGGCGAATGGAGCAAGGCTGCGATCAGCTCCATCTTCATCCGCTCGCCCAACGACAACTCGCGGACCGGACGACCCAGCAATCTGCCCACATCCAGCAAATCGGTGAGCTCATCCCGGGTACGTTCGAATTGGGCCGGATCGAGGCGGTAAATCTCCTGGTGCAGGCGAAAGGACTCCTGCGCCGGCAAGTCCCACCAAAGTTGATTCTTTTGCCCCATCACCAGCGCAAACCGGCGCCGATAAGCGTTCTCTCGCTTCCAAGGCACGTGGCCAAGCACCTGAGCCGTGCCGCTGGTGGGTGTAATAACGCCCGATAGCAGCTTCAGGGTGGTGGTCTTGCCGGCGCCATTGGGACCGAGAAATGCGACGAATTCCCCCTGATCCACTGCCAGATCAATCTGCCGGACAGCCTCCACCGTCCGATACTCGCGCCGGAACAGCCCCGCCAAGGAAGCGCGTATTCCCTCCCGCTTCTGGTACACCCGGTAGGTTTTGGAAAGACCGACGATCTCGATGACTGGCATTTGGCAGATTATAGAACGCCATTCGCCCATCGACGAGCGGCATTCACCCACTGCCAGCGGCATTCACCCACTGCCAAAGGGGAAACCGCATCCACCGAAAAGCTCGAAATAGCATCGCTCCAGGGCAAAAGTCGACGCTTTGCCCCCGCCTCTCCCGTAGTCGACCCCGTCGGCACGTGTTAAAATTGCATGAGGTCTCTTTCTGTGGGAGCGGTAATGAGCAAATCCAAAGCCGAGCCTTCGCTCGACAAGGTGCGGTTACGCCTGCGCGAAGCGGGGCTCCGCTGCACCGCGGCACGGCTCTGGGTTATGCAACAGTTGGTGGACGCCGTGAGTCCGCTGAGCCATGGCGACGTGGCGGATGCGTTGGCGCCCAAGGGGTTTGATCGGGCCACCATCTACCGCAATCTGACGGAACTGACGGAAGCCGGGCTGGTGTCAAGAATCGAGCTGGGTGACCACGTTTGGCGGTTCGAGATTAAGCGTGCGGGCGAGACGTCGGCCGATCATCCGCATTTCGTGTGCGTGGATTGCGGGGAAGTATCTTGCTTGCCGAGCTTGAGCGTTAACATTACCCCCTCCCCCGGCAGTCGGCAGTCCTCGATTCGCGATGTCACCGAGGTGCTTCTAAAAGGGCACTGCGGCAACTGTCCATAGCCTGCTGTCCCTCAAGCGCCGGAAAAGCCAAGCCAAAGAGGTCGGCAATATGTTTGGCACGAGCGCGCTGCGACGTTCACTTGTTTGCCGGTTCTTGTCGCTTGCGGGGCTGGGGATCGGCGCGCACGTTGCCGCGCTTGCACGGCCGTGTCTGGCTGACGGCGTCAAGGATGCGGCCGTGGACCTGCACGGCGACGATGAAAGGCTTGCCGCGCAGGTGGCCCAGTGGATCGAGCAGCTTGGCGATCCGCGCTATGCAATCCGGGCGCGGGCGGAGAACCGCCTGGCAACGTTAGGCTCGGCCGTCTTTGAGGCTCTCGATGCGGCTCAAACCCATCGGGACTTGGAAGTGCGCACGCGCGCGGGGCATTTGGTGCAATCGATCCGCCGCGACTGGACCTTGGAAAGCCGCACGCCTGAAGTGCGCGAACTATTGAAGGATTACGACGACCAGCCGGAAACCGATCGGCTCAGTCGGATGCGGCAACTAGCCAAACTGGGGGATGACGCCGGTCTGCCTGCCCTGTGCCGGCTCGTCCGCTTCGAACAATCGGAAGATCTGTCGAAACAGGGGGCAATCCTGATTCTCGAACAGCCGCGGGCATCGGCGCTGTGGCCGCAACGCTCCAAGATTCTGCTGGCGAATCTCCGGCTGAGCCAGCGGCCGGGTGCGATCTGGTTGAAAACGCTGGCCGGTTACCCATCCGACCCGACAGGCACGCTCTTGGCGTTGGAACGACTGGTGGAAACCGAACTGCGGTTGTTGGCCAAACGGTCCACGCAAGAGCAGCGGGAAATAGTTGCCGCCCTATTGCGTCAACAGATTGCTCTGTTAATCGAATCGCGGGAACGGGACCGCGCGGTGGCGGTAATGCGCAAAGCGTTGGAATTTGATTCTGGCGATCCCGGTTCGCTCACGAAGTTGATGGAGTGGATTACGCAGCAGGAGGCTTGGGAATTGATCGAACCGGTGTTGAGCCGCTTCGACCATGTATTCCAAAATAATCCTCAATTGTTGTACGTCTTGGCCGATGCCAGGCGCCTGCAGGGCAACGAAGCCCTGGCCAACCAATTGGCGTCCCAAGCGCTCTCCATCGACCCGCAAAATGCGACCTCGCACATTCAGGTGGGTTATTGGTTGCACCATCGGGGCCGCGCTGCTTGGGCCGAGCGCGAATACCGCCATGTGATTCAACTTCCGCAGCGCCCGCAGACCAATGACTTGGGTCCATTTGTCGCCCGACTCTGGCTCACGGACCTCTTGCAGGATCAAGATCGAATCGAAGAGGCGGTTGATGCGCTTGCGCCGGCATTCGACTTGCTGCAGAACGACGCAAATATCCGCGGCATGATCGAGGGACGGTTCTCGCGCAGTCCGGCCAGCATCCGTTCGAAGTACCACTACCTCCAAGCAATGGTCCACAAACGCGCCGGAGACACGGCCAAGCAGCGCGACGCGTTAAACCGGGCTCTTCAGGCCGATCCGACCGATGCCGACGTGCTTATCGCCATGTATCGACAATCGAATCTTACGCCCGCAGAGCACAAGCGGATCATGCAAGCCATCCAATACGCGGCGGATCAGTTTCGCTTGCAGATTAACAACTCGCCCGAGGAATCGACTGCCTACAACCAATTCGCGTGGTTGATTGCCAACACTGAGGGAGATTTCGATTTGGCGCTGCGATTCTCCCAGCGTTCGCTGGAGCTTTCACCAGGCGCTGCAGGGTACATTGATACGCTGGCCCATTGCTTCGCGGCCAAGAAAAACTACGCGGAAGCGGTCCGGCAGCAAGCGAAAGCGATTGAGCTGGAGCCACATTCCCAGGAAATGCGCCGCAATTATGAGCGGTTCAAAGCGGCCGAGGAAAAACAGCGGGGCGGAAAGTAACATCCGCAATTGACGGCGCTGGCCGGTTCCAAGCGGGCTGCGAAATCTGACGAGTTCCCTGGCGGTTCGATGAGGAAGCAATCCATGCCGATCCAACACGTTTCCGTCGGCGGCGTAAAACTGGCTGTTGAGGTCGAGGGTAATGGAGCGCCGCTGCTGTTGGTTCATGGTTTTCCCCTCGACCATTCGATGTGGCGCGGGCAAATCGGCGTCTTCGCGGCATCGTACCGTGTGATCGCGCCCGATTTGCGCGGATTTGGCGCCAGCGACGTGACCCCCGGGGTCGTTACGATGGCCCAATTTTCCGAGGATCTTGCCAAGTTACTCGACGCACTGGGGGTAAATGTCCCGGTAACGTTCTGTGGTTTATCGATGGGCGGCTACATCGGCTGGCAGTTTGCCATGTGCTATCCGCACCGGCTATCGGCGCTGGTCGCCTGCGACACCAGGGCAGCGGCCGACACCCCGGAACAGGCGGCCGGTCGCAGGGATCTGGCCCAGCGAGTGCTCAAGCAAGGAGCGACCATCGTCGCGGACGCGATGTTGCCGAAGCTGTTCGGACCAGACGCAATCGCCAAGAACGCCGAGTATGTAACGGCCACCCGTCGCGTTATGGAAACCACCGACGTGCAAGGCATTGCCGGGGCGCTACAGGGAATGGCAGAACGGCCCGACGTTCGGTCCTGGTTGCCGCAAATCGCTTGCCCGACCCTTTCGATCGTGGGCGAGCACGACGTGATCTCTCCTCCCCAGGAAATGCGCGAGTGGACCGCTTCCATTCCGAATGCTCGCCTGGCCGTAGTCGGCGATTCAGGCCACATGACCCCACTTGAGAACCCAGCCCAATTCAACGCCTCGCTGGCTGAATGCCTGCAACGGTAGCCGTCGGCCAATCCCAGACCGCGTGGTTGGTTGTCGATCCAACCCGGCCCCCAAGTTCCAAGCCTCCGCCGTACAAAGCCCCTACCGCACCGTCAGGAAATCGTTGTGATTCAACAACACATGGATCAGACTCTCCCTCGCCCTTAGCGAGGGCTCGCCGGCCGGAGGCATACCGGCGGGCGAAGAGCCAAAGCTAGTCAATCCATCGGTTTGACCTAAAAGGGTCGCTTGCTCGACGAGAAACGCCTCACACTCGCGCCGCTCTTCGGAGGTTGGGGCCCGGCAGAGAATCCGCCAGAACGCCTCGTCGATGAATTCCAGTCCGGATGCGATTTTGTCGTCATTGCTAATGGCTTTCGCCAACGCGCGCGATTGAGCAAGCGTCAAGGGGCTATTCGCCATGGCCAGAGCCTGTTGCGGGACCACGCTTACGCTGCGACGGTAGCAATCGGTCACGTTTGCGCTATCGAACAGAGACAAAAACGACATTCCTTTCTCTTTGCTGGTACGAAAATAGATACTTCGCCGGCCCGAGGTCATGCCCAATTCCGGATCGAGGTCAGCGCCGTACATTGTCCGATCGAGCTGCCCAGCCACCGCCAGAGTACTGTCCCGTACTGCCTCGGCCTCCAATCGCCGCGGGTTCATTCGCCACAGTAGGCGATTTGACGGATCTTTTCCCGCATTGAATTCGGCATCCGAACCAACGGCCGACGACATCCGCTGGTAGACCCGGCTACTCACCATCAGCCGATGCAAATGCTTCATGCTCCATCCGCTCTCCATAAACTCAACGGCCAGCCAGTCCAGCAGCTCCGGGTGACTGGGATGCTGCCCGTTCAACCCAAAATCGAACACCGTCGGAACCAGCGGATTGTTGAAGTGCCGCAGCCAAATGTGATTGACCGCCACACGCGCAGCGAGCGGGTTCGATCGATCGGTAATCCAGCGGGCGAGAGCCAACCGGCGACCGGTGCTTGTGCTCGGATATACTTCACTGAATCGGGTGAATTGCTCCTTCGGCTGACCGACCGCTTCCCGCGCGGCGTCGCGGGCCTTAAGTGATTCGTCGAGCTTCTTTTCGGCGTCCGCCAACTCCTTGCCCGTCTTTTCGGCGGCGGCGGGGTCGGGTTTATGACCATCTGGTTCGGAATTTTTCGCTGTCCTCAATCGGTTGACATTGGCCTCGGCGTCGGCGAGCGCCTGCTCCGCTTTCATGTAGGCCAAGCGTGCTTCTTCGGTATGGGCGGCTTTCGCCAGATTCGTAGCGTCCGCGGATTGATCGATTAAGGCTTTGTCGGCGAGTATCCGCGCTTCGATGATCCTCGATGCCTGCTCGGCAATCGCCAACTTCATCGCGGCAGCGGCGAACGTGATTGGAGAGCCGTCATTGGCGCGCATCGGAGATGCGTCTCGATTGGTCTGAGGCTTTTCTTTGCCGTCGGATTCGGAACGAGGACGCGCTGATGTCAACTCATGCAATTCACGCCGTGCTGCCTCCAAATCTGTTTTCGCTTGAGCTCGCGCCTCTGCATGGACGAAGTCCCGCCCGCCGGGATAAACAGCCGCCTGTGGCAATGTCACCGGCGCTATCGCCAGCGTGGTCCCTCCCAAGATCGCGGGCGCGGCAGGGGCAAGCGGTCGCTCTCGATCGGGCTGATTTTCGTTTCCGCGCTTGAAAAGAAAGGTTGGCGCTCCGGAATCTGCGTCAAACACCCGCGCGAGTCCGGTGTGGTTCGTGTCTTGCACGCCCGGCAACCTCTCCACCCGTACTTGATGCGGCTCGAAGATCGCACGGAAACGGTAGTATTCTTCCTGCAGTATAGGGTCGTATTTATGATCGTGGCAGCGTGCACAGTTTAACGTGACCCCCAAAAAGGCCTTGCCTGTGTGCTCGACCGTGTTGTCCAACCAGGTATTCCGGTTGAACTTAAACCAGTTGCGGGCCAAATAGCCTGTGGCCCGCACGATGTTGGGATCATCCCCCGCCAGCTCATCGCCAGCAATCATCTCCCGCACCATCCGGTCGTAAGGCTGGTCCGAGTTCAGGGATTCTATGATCCAATCCCTCCACCGCCACAAATGCGGCTGGCTCTCGCGAATTTCCGCCTGCCATCCGTCCCAATCGCTATACCGCCAGACGTCCATCCAATGCCGCGCCCATCGCTCGCCATATTGCGGGCTGGCCAGCAGCCGATCGACGGCCCGTTCATAGGCCCCTTCCTCTCGGTCGCTCAAAAATGCGCGCAATTCGTCTCGCGAGGGAGGTATTCCGACCAGGTCGATGTAAACCCGCCGCAAAAGTACGTGAGGCGGGGCCGGAGGCAGCGGACGCAGTCCCTGTTGCTGGATCGTCCGGTCAACAAATGCATCGATGGGATTCAACGACCGGCCCAAGCCAGCGCCATCCGGAATTGGCGGGCGAATTGGCGGCCGGAACGCCCAATGGTCCCGTGGGTCGGGTGGCGGCAAATCTGGTGGCGCCACGGCCCCTTGGTCGATCCAATCGCGCAATAGTGCGACTTGTTCCGGCTCTAGCCGCTTCCCCTCTTGCGGCATGAGGGTGACATCGTTGGTCCCCGTGATCGCGGAAATGAGTAAGCTGCTCTGCGACTTGCCCGGTGCGATCGCCGGCCCGCTTTCTCCGCCACGGCGGATGAACTCACTGCTATCCAGCCGCAACCCGGATTCCTGCTTCAGAACTCCGTGACAGGCATAACATCGGGACTTCAGCAGTGGCTTCACTTGCCGCAAATAGTCCACGGGGGCCGCCTGGCTAGGCTGCTCGCCATATACCGAGTTTTCAACCAACCACGAGACTACCCCACAAAACAAGACTCGGGCCAATACCCAGCAATGTCTCCGGCGGAACGGAGATCTCGGCGACTGGCACCTTGCTTGGTCGCTATCGATAGTCATGGAGGGTTCCAGCGACGGGATGGCGTCGGCTTACCAGCCTAGTCTACCGGCAATTCGCCCCCCTAGGCAAATCGGTGCAAAGCTCCGCCGCCGGCGACACGTTCTTCACGTGGCCTGCAACAGAAGAGAAAACCCGGACGACGGTTTCCGAGCTTTCAAAAGCGATAGCCGCCGCCGACATTGACGAAGAAATTCGGCGCCTGGTCATTTAATCCCCAGCCAACCCGTGCGCCCATCTCCCAATCCGGCGTGATCAAATAATGCGCCCCCGGACTGAAGAAGTGTTGCACGGATTCGTGTTCTCGGCCATCGCTAAAAATCCCGAAATACTCCGCATGCACCTTCCAGCGATCGCCTACCGGGATTTTTACCACCGTGGAGGGCGCCCAAATGTGAAATCGGTCCTCTTCCAGGCTCCCGGTGCTGAATCGCAAGGCCGAATCCCAACTCCAGCCCTTTGGCCAAGTCCAACCCGTGAAAATAGTCCCCGACATGTGCGTGTCGGTCACTTCGCCGCTGGTTGGCGTGAACCCGTTGAGAAGTATCCCGGTCTGTGGAATCGCCCCTTCGCCCTCCCAAGCCAAATACTTAAGCCCGTACGAGACGTTGGTCGCCTCCTCGAGTTCAGACCGGTCGGCCAGGTCATCCGGTGTATTGGCGGAGACGGGATTGCCAGCGCCTCCAACTTCATAGTTGGAACCGAATCGCAATTCGAGCCGCTCCGCAATGCCGGCGCGGATCAGCAATTCGGGAAGACTATGAGTTTCGTAGACTTCCCGGTTGTCGATAAATGTATAGGCCGTTTCGACCACAACCCTTCCCCGCCCGACGGTCGTCATGGCTGGGGTGAAAGAGTCGCGATCGGTTTCAATTTCGTCCGCTTCGGCGGCCGCCGATTCCGCGTTGCCCCGATCCTCCGATGCCGGTTGGGCTTGCGCCCAACAGGAAAATGCCAGAAAAATCATCCAGATCGACACCCATCGAAACTTCATAAGAGGTCTCCCAAAGCGAGTCTATTTCTTCTTGAATCGGCACAGTTCGCCAGCAGAATACTGCGGATCCCAGACCGTCGCCGGGCAGCGCATGCCTTAGACGGGCATGACCTACCCAGTCTCTCTATTTTCGCTCCTTTTAGCCCATCTTGATTGCAACGGCTATATTTGAAGAACCTCACAAGTAGCGATCAGTCGATTTGTCTCGCACCCAGGCATCCCCTCCGATGAATTCCTCCCGCCGCTGGATCATCATTTTGAGCTTCGTTACTGCAATTCTGGTCGCTGGGGTCGCCCTCAACGAACTGCGCGCTCGTCCTCAACAGATCGAACTGGGAGTGCGCGGGATGGTCTGTGACGGGTGCGTGGACCACCTGACCAGGGAGCTGAAAGCACTCCCAGGCGTCCAGTCGGTCTCGGTCTCGCTGGAGAAAGAGCGAGCGACCGTCACGCTTGAACCCAGGTCGGACATCAAGACGGAAACCATTGCCGAAGTGGTCCAGCGCGCCGGCTACGAGCCGGACATTGGCGGAGTTTCGGCTAGGATCACGAGCCGGTAACTCGCGAAGCGGATTGGCGGGCGGGTTTTCGGTCGTACCCACCTTTCATTCCGCGTATTCTCGTCCAGTATTGCCCGATCGACGTGCCTGGTTGGGTAGTTTCGGTAGGATTTGAGCCGCAGGACTGTTCCAGGGGGGATCGGTTAGATATTATGTAGCAGCCTAACTATTTGCCCACTAACGAATTTTCCACTCTGCTTCTCGGCATGCTGAAACACAACTTTGAAGAGAGCATTGGATTTTGGATCTGCATGGCGTCCCGTGCGTTTGAGCGAGCCATGAACGAACAATTGTCCCCCACGGGAATCACCTACCGTCAATGCCAGGTGCTGGGATGGCTGGCACTGGAAGGCGACTTGTCTCAGACCGATCTCGCCGATCGGATGCGAATTGAACCCCCTACGCTCGTCGGCATTCTCGATCGAATGGAGCGCGAGGGGTGGATCCGCCGCGAGAATTGCAGCGACGACCGCCGTCGCAAACTCATTCGCGCGCTGCCAAAAGCGGAGCCGATCTGGTCCACGATTATTGCCTGTTCCGATGCGGTAAGAGATCGAGGGAATCAAGGCCTGACCCGGGAAGAGCAAGCATTGCTTAAGAGCCTTACTTCTCGAGTAATCGCCAATCTCGCCGGTCCTCCTCATGCCGGGCGACCTTCGCCGCGGGTGGCGGACCAGTCCATCGAGCGCGATGGAACCCGTGCCGGGCGCCATCCGACCGATTCAAAGCGTCCAGCCCGTCCGCCCGCTTTTGAATCTATCCCCTGAGTAATGTTCCATGCATGGCGTCTTGGCTTTTTTGGGCCGTGAATCCGAACTTTTTACCGTCGAAACGACTCCTTCTTGAAGTATGAACAATTCCTCCGTCCCTTACGACCATAAGAACCTGCGAGGAAACGGGAATCGGGCGCGACTGGCCACCTCGTTGGCCTGCGCAATGGTCGTGTCGGCATTTGCCGCTGCGTCGCTAGCGCAACCTCCTGGCGGCGCGCCGCCGATTCCCGTTGTCGTCGCTCGCGTTCAGCAACGCGAGGTCGTCACCGGGCACACGTTCGTTGGCACGGTAACGCCAACGCGGGTCAGCGACGTCGGCAGCGCCGTAGATGGTCGCGTGGTCGAATACCCCATTCGCACGGGCAACCGAGTCAAGAAGGGCCAGACATTGGCCCAACTATTGACCGGATTGCTGGAAATCGAATTGCGGGGCGCCGAAGCCGAATTGCGGTTGCGCGAGGCGGCGTTAGAAGAATTGCGGCGCGCGCGACCGGAGGAAATCGAGCAAGCCAAGGCCCGTCTGGCCGGCAAGCTGGCGGCCAGGGATTACGCCATCGGCCGCTACGATCGGTTTCGCAAGATGCCCGACAAGCGAGCCTTTACGGACGACCAGATCGAAGAAATCTCGTCGGCCGCCGTTCAGGCGCAGCAAGCCTGGATTGACGCCCGTATTGCCTTTGAACTCGCCGAGAAGGGCGCCCGCAAGGAGTCCATCGACCAGGCGGAGGCCAAGGTCGCCGTGCAGCAAGAGGAGATCAATCGAATTCGCGACCAACTGGGCAAGCATACCATCAAAGCCCCTTTTGACGGCTACGTAATTGCTGAAAACTCCGAAGTGGGGCAGTGGGTCTCGCGGGGCGGGTTGATCGCCCGCGTGGCAGAGCTCGACCAGGCGGACATCCAAATTCAGGTGCTCGAAGACTACGTGCCTAAGATGCGGGTTGGGGATGAGGCGCAAGTGGAAATAACCTCGCTGGCTGGCGAACGCTTCGTCGGCCGGGTGGCCGAAATTGTACCCCAAGCCGATCTCAGAACCCGCAATTTCCCCGTCAAGATCCGCATTGAGAACCGCCTTCAAGACAATCAGCCAGTCATCAAAGGAGGCATGATTGGCCGCGCGACCGTGCCCGTTGGCAAAGTTCAGGCCGCGATATTGATTCCGAAGGATGCGATCGTGCTGGGTGGCGCCTCGCCGATGGTCGTGGTGGTCGACTCGACCGACGGAGGCAAGTCCGGCAAAGCCCGGCATGTTCCCATCGAATTAGGAGTGGCTTGGAACGGATGGATTCAGGCCAAGGGGCAGGTAAAACCCAACGACTTGGTGGTCGTCCAAGGCAACGAACGGATCATGCCGCAGCAGAGCGTTGCGATCCTCCGCGTGCAAGAAGCGGCCTCCGAAAAATCGGCCAAAACCGCGTCGAATGACGCACAGCGCTAGGGCGGCGGCCGCAGCCAGACCTAAATCATGCAACAGATCGAGAACTTCGTTCGAAATCCAGTCAAGGTCGCCGTGGGCGTGATCTTGATCTGCATGTTTGGATTGATTTCCATCGGCCGGATGCCGGTGCAATTGATTCCAGAGGTCCAAATCCCCACCCTCACGATCGAGACCCGCTGGGTTGGCGCCAGCCCTCAGGAAATCGAACGCGAAATCATCCAGGAGCAGGAGGAACAACTGCAAAGCGTCGAAGGCGTCACGAAGATGTCGAGCGAGAGCAGCGACTCCTCCGGAAAGATCACGCTTGAATTCGCCGTCGGCGCCAATCTCGATTCGGCAATCACCACTGTCAGTTCTCGCTTGCAGCAGGTGCGCGAGTATCCCGTCGATGCCGACAAGCCCGTTATCAACACTTCCAACGCGGCCGATCGACCGATTGCTTGGTTCATTCTCACTCAGCGACTGCCGGACCTCGACGCCATCCAGGCCGCCCGATCGGCCCACCCGAAGCTAGCCGCCGATCTGGACCGCATCGCCGCGACGCCAAACCCTGGACTGGCCTTGTTCCGCCTCCGCGAATTGGTCGCAAAACAACCCGATCTGGGCGCCCTGCTCCCCCCCCCGATCGACATTTCCAAGCTCCGGCGGTATGCCGAAGATACCGTCGAAGCTCGATTCGAGAAGGTCAACGGCGTCTCCGGCGCTAACGTCCTGGGCGGGCAGGAGGACGAATTGCAGGTTATCGTCGATCCGGAGAAGCTCGCCGCTCGCCAGATCACCATTGCCGACGTGCGCGACGCGCTGCGCGATCAGAATTTCGATGTTTCGGGGGGCGATTTCTGGGAGGGCAAACGCCGCTGGGTCGTGCGGACGCTGGGCCGATTCCGCTCTCCAGAACAGGTGGCCGGCGCCGTGATCCTTCGCAGCGAAGATCGACCAGTATACGTCCGCGACGTAGCCGAAGTCCGCTTGGGCTACAAAAAGCCCGACGGCATGGTCCGCCGCTTCGGCACTTCGGTGATTGCGATCAACGTCTTGCGCCGCACCGGCACCAACGTGCTTGAAGTGATGGACGGCTTACAAATCGCCGTCAAGGAATTGAACGAAGGGGCGCTCAAATCGAAGCAACTGCAATTGGCCCAGGTCTATGACGAGACCGAGTATATCCACTCGTCAATCAATCTAGTCTGGGAGAATATCTGGGAAGGGGCCGCGCTGACGCTCATCGTGCTATTGCTGTTCTTGCGCAGCGCCAGGGCCTCGATCGTCGTCTTCCTCTCGATCGCGGTCAGCATCATCGGCATGTTTCTGATGATGAGCCTGATGGGTCGCACGTTGAATGTGCCTAGCCTGGCTGGAATTGCGTTTGCAGTCGGCATGCTCGTCGATAACTTCATCGTCGTGCTGGAGAACGGTTTTCGCCACCGGCAACAGGGGGCGACGCCGTTCCAGGCGGCCATTCGCGGCACAAGTGAGGTCTGGGGCGCGGTGGTCACCAGCACGTTGGCCAACCTGGCCGTGTTCATCCCCGTGCTCTTCGTACAGGATGAAGCTGGCCAGTTGTTCCGGGACATCGCCTTGGCCACGGCTTCCGCGTTGGCTATTTCGTTGCTTGTGGCTCTGGTGGTTGTTCCCACGGCCGGGGCACGGATCTTTGGCGCCACAAAGCCCGGGAACGACCATCGTCCAATCAGCGAGAACGGTCATGCCAATCCTTCGTCTGGCAACATTCGGCATGTCGTTCACGAACGACTTCATCGCGGTCTTGGACTTCTCGACTCGTTCGGCTCGGCGTTCGTTCACCGGGTCGGAGCTATCAACGCTTGGCTGCAAGGCAGCGTTTGGCGAATGGTCGGCGCCACCTTCGTGTTCGTTGTCCTGTCGATTGTCCTGATTTTTTTGCTCATGCCGAAGGTGGAATACCTCCCCAACGGCAACCGCAACCTGATCATCGGCCTGATGCTTCCCCCCCCCGGTTACAATCTCGAAAAGATGCGCGACATGGGGGCTGATATCGAAACCAAACTTCGCCCCTATTGGGACGTCGATCCCGATTCCGAACAGGCCAAAGCGCTCCCCTTCCCTCCGATCGGCGATTTCTTCTACGTTGCCAGGGGGCGTCAGTTGTTTCTGGGTTTGCGCGCCCACGATCCTGCCCGCGCGGCTGAATTGGTACCGCTGATGTACAGTCTTAGCGGCCTCGAGCCTGGCACGATGGTTTTGGCCTTCCAATCCAGCCTGTTCGAGCAAGGGCTGACCGCCGGTCGCAGTATCGACATCGAAATCACCGGTCCGGAAATTGAAAAGCTGGTGGGCATCGGCGGTCAGATATTTCAGCGGATGGGAGAGGTATTTCCAGAACGAGCCCCCGATGGCTCGCCTCTGGCCCGCGCGATCCCCAAACCGAGCCTCGATCTCTCCAGTCCGGAAATGCACGTCATTCCCAAGACCGAACAAGCCGAGGACAACGGCCTCCGCGCCAATGAGATCGGCTACGCCGTCAATGCGCTCGTCGATGGCGCCTACGCTACCGATTTCTATCTCGATGGGGACAAGATCGATCTTTCGATCGTGGGGGACGAGAAATTCGCCAATAAGGTGGAGGATCTCGCCAAGCTCCCGATCGCGACTCCGGAGGGAGGCCTTACCGAACTAAGCGCCGTTGCGAAAATCGATAGGAGCTTTGGACCTGAGCAAATCAACCGCCGCGAAAGGACTCGCAACATTACCGTCCAAGTCCAGCCGCCGCCGAACGTACCCTTGGAGGAAGCGGTGGAGCGGATCGCCACGCAGATTGTCGCCCCCTTACGACAGTCAGGGCAAATTGGCGATGGTCTGTACGAGATCAATCTGGCCGGCACCGCCGACAAGCTGCGCTTGGCTTGGAATGCGATGAAATGGAACCTGCTGCTGGCCCTCATCATCACTTACCTGGTGATGGCGGCCCTGTTCGAATCCTGGCTCTATCCTTTTGTGATCATTCTCAGTGTGCCGTTGGGCGCGCTGGGCGGCTTCGCAGGTTTGCAATTCCTCAACCTTATTGGAATTCCTCAATCGCTCGACGTGCTCACGATGCTGGGATTCATCATTCTGGTGGGCACTGTGGTCAATAATCCGATCCTCATCGTCGAACAGGCGCTGAACTTGATCGAGGAACAGAAACTTCCGCATCGACAGGCTGTCGTCGAGAGCGTTCGCACCCGCATCCGACCCATTTTCATGACCACTCTGATCGGTTTCTTCGGTCTACTGCCGCTGGTCATATCTCCCGGCGCCGGCAGCGAGCTGTACCGCGGCCTGGGAGCGGTCTTGCTCGGTGGGTTGCTGGTTTCGACCGTGTTCACTTTGTTCTTGGTTCCCAGCCTTTTCAGTCTTGCCCTGGAGACAAAATCCTGGTTGGCGACGACCGTCGGGACATGGACCGGTCAGATTGCAATCTCCCCCAGCGAATCCGCGCCGGCCGAATTGCCCAGCGGCGAACGGCATGGTCATCCAGCGGATCAGGACCGCCGGCACGCGGTAACCATTACAGCGCACAGCGGTTCCAATGGCGTCGAAACCTCGCCAGAAAAATCGAATGGCGACCGAGGGCCCCACTTCGAGATTATTGGGGCGCATGCCCGCGCCTCTACGGGTGGAAACGACGATCCAACGGGGCTTGCAAGCAGCCGGCCAGCCGACGGCCGTCCGGCGAATTCCGGCGTTCCAGTCGATCTCGACCCGTAGCTGGTCCGGGGCACTTTCTCTACACTTGCACGGGATCGCGCCCAGCACATGCCGACCGTTGCGAATATGTCCGACGCGCTGATTGAAATCGAGAATCTGAAAACCTACTTTCCCACGGAGGAGGGAATGGTCCGCGCAGTGGACGATGTTTCGCTCTCCATCCCACGCGGAAAGACTTTGGGACTGGTCGGGGAGAGCGGCTGTGGCAAATCGGTAACGGCGCTGTCGATCATTCGGCTTCTGGCGCCTCCCGGAAGAATCGCCGGCGGCCGAGTCAAGATGATCGTCAGGGGCAATTCCGTGGTCCTCTCGGATCTTCCTGAAGACGAGATGCGGCGTCTGCGCGGCGCGCAAATCTCGATGATCTTTCAAGAGCCGATGACTTCGCTCAATCCCGTGTTCACCATCGGCGAACAGATCGGAGAAGCAATCCGCATTCATCAACGGGCATCGCGCCGGGACGCCCGTCTCCGCGCGATCGAAATGCTCAAAAAGGTGCGAATTCCGGATCCCGAGCGGCGGGTCGATGATTATCCGCACCAGTTCTCCGGCGGAATGCGTCAGCGGGCGATGATCGCCATGGCCCTCTCCTGCCATCCTCGACTCCTGATTGCCGACGAGCCCACCACCGCGCTCGACGTTACCATCCAAGCCCAAATTCTCGACCTGCTGCGCGAGCTGCAAGCCGAATTTGGCATGTCGATTCTGATAATCACGCACGATCTGGGCATCATCGCCGAAATGGCCGACCAGGTCGCGGTGATGTACGCCTCCAAAGTCGTTGAACAGGCGCCGGTGGGGGAGTTGTTTCGCAATCCGTTGCATCCCTACACGCTCGGGCTGTTCCGGTCGCGGCCCGCGCCGGGTAAACCCAGAAACGAATTGTTGCACACCATCCCAGGCATGGTCCCCAGCCCGCTCCATTTTCCCGCCGGCTGCAAATTCCATCCCCGCTGCGAATTTCGCCGGGAACCTCGATGCACCACCGAAGAACCGGAATTGCGCGAAATTAATCCCGGCCATTGGGCAAGATGTCACTTTGCTGGCGAACTATTGACCCCATGAGTCGAGAAAACAAAGTCGACTTGCGTCGATCGAACGCAGAGCGAGCAAATGGGCGCGGTCGCGCCGGTCTTTTTCGAAAACCCAAGCGCGTAGGCAGCCTGCATGACTCCCTTGGTGAAAGTTGAAAATCTGAAGCAACATTTTCCTGTCCGCAGGGGAGTGTTCTCGCGCATCGCGGCGCACGTGCGGGCGGTCGACGGCATCTCTTTTTCCATCGGCGCCAAGGAAACGCTTGGGTTGGTCGGGGAAAGCGGCTGCGGCAAGACTACCGTCGGCCGGACTTTGCTTCGGTTGCTCAAACCAACCGCTGGAAGCGTTTGCTTCGAAGGTCAGGACATTTCCCGGCTGGGTGGGCGAGCCTTGCGAAACGTCCGCCGCAATATGCAGATCGTGTTTCAGGACCCGTTTGGCTCGCTCAACCCGCGAATGACGGTTCGCGCGATTGTGGAAGAGGGTTTGCTGATTCACGGACTGGGCAACCGCCGCGAGCGTTTGAACGCTGTAAAGGAAGCCTTGCACCAAGTGGGGCTCGACCCGCGCTACCTGAATCGCTATCCCCATGAGTTCTCCGGTGGTCAACGGCAGCGGCTGAGTATCGCCCGCGCGTTGGCCCTGCGGCCGAAGTTCTTGGTGCTCGACGAGCCGATTTCGGCTTTGGATGTTTCGATTCAGTCGCAGGTGATCAACTTGCTTACGCGGCTGAAGCGCGAGATGGGGCTTACGTATCTGTTTATCTCCCATGACTTGTC